>CAYHCX010000028.1:0-45169 GCA_964355095.1 uncultured Acidobacterium sp. | reverse complement strand
GGCGCCCGGCGTCATTTCTTGTCCTCGGCAGCGCCTCGCCGCATTTGCTGAAGCAGAGTTCCGAGACGCTCGCCGGCCGCGTGACTTATCACGAGCTCGATGGCTTCGGTCTCGCCGACGTGGGCGCCGCATCCTGGCGGAAGCTCTGGCTGCGCGGCGGCTATCCCCGGAGCTACCTGGCTCGCAACGACGCCGAGAGCATGGCGTGGCGCGGCGACCTGCGACGCACCTACATTGAGCAGGACCTTCCTGCCCTGGGCCCCGGCTACCCGGCCAGGACCATCGAGCGCGTCTGGGAGATGCTCGCGCACTATCACGGCCAGATCTGGAACGGATCCGAGATCGCCCGCTCATTCGGCGTGTCGCATCCGACCAGCCGTCGCTACCTGGATCTGCTCGTCGACACCTTCATGGTGCGCCTGTTGCCGCCATGGAGCGAGAACACCGGCAAGCGTGTCGTGAAATCCCCCAAGCTGTATTTCCGCGACGTCGGCCTCCTGCACCATCTGCTCGGCATCCAGCGCGCGGACGACCTGGTGCGGCACCCCAAGGTCGGCGCCTCCTTCGAGGGGTTTGCCATCGACGCGGTGATCCGTCGTCTTGGCGCGGATCGTCGCGAGTGCCATTTCTGGGCCACGCACCAAGGGGCGGAACTGGACCTGCTGGTCGTCCGCGGAGGCACCCGGCTGGGTTTCGAGATCAAGCACACGGTGGCGCCGGAGGTGACCCGATCGATGCGCATCGCGATCGCCGATCTCGGCCTTGATCGGCTCGATGTGATTCATGTCGGCAAGGAAACCTATCCGCTTACTGAACGGATTCGCGCGGTGGCCTTCGACCGACTGCAGCAGGACGTGGCTCCGCTCCGATAGCACTTTGAGCCTGGACCCGGCTCGACCGCGTCTTTTGGGGTCTCACCTACATGGCGCTTGCTGCCCGCGCCTGTCACGACGCGGTCGACGAGATCACGCGAGGCAATCTTTAGCGGGCTGCCAACTTTCTGACTCAGGTTGATTCATCGATCGGAGCGCCGTGCCTCCAAAAACGCGATGTCTTCAGCGTCACCGGGCGATACCCGGTTTGCGCGAGCGATGCGCTTGAGGTTCAGCAGGTCATCCTCCGAGGCGACGAGCAAGCCTTGGGAACGGACGGTGATGCGTGTTGCGCGCGCGGCGAGCTGCGAGGCTGACACTGGAAAATCAAACAGCAGATCGATGCGAAGGCCCGTCTTCGAGTGCGAGAAGTACGCGCTGGAGGGCGCGTCGAGACGCAGGCGGATGTTGGCCACTCGGCGGTTGTCGATCGTCGCAGTGATGTCGCCTGAATCATTGACGCGGGCGGCCAGCTCCAGCCCGCGGTCGTAGAACACGTCGACGAGGGCTTCGAGGCGATCTCCAGGGGCCGGGATCACGAAATCGAAGTCACGGGTGACGCGGCGCGATCCGAGGGTCACGAGAGCCATGCCGCCAACGAGAATCGGCTCCAAACCCAGCATGGTCAGGGCCGTCACGACCCGACCGGCGTCGTCGAGCAGGCCGGCGGCGTCCTTCATTCACTTCCGGTTGGGGTAGAGGCCGGGTAGCGGACCCTTGCAGGTAGCGACCCGAGCCGGGCTTGGCCGGCGTCCGCCGAGTGCCAGCATTGCACTCACGTAGGCGAAGTTGTCGGCAATGCGCCGCGCGACTTCGAGTGACCGGCTTCTCGCCTCGCCGCCAAGTGCGGCGATTCGCCGTCGATCGGCAGGCGACAGTCGCCGGGCTCGTGCCTGCCCGCCAAGGCGGCCCAGTGCTTTGGCGCTGGCCTGCGTGTTAGTCATGAGGCAATTATACTTGCCGCTAAGCATATTGCCAACACGCGGCGAGCATTGCCGGTGCCGGCGGCGATACTTCGCTCCGCGGCTCTGACCGTTGGTTCACGCATCCGCCCGTTGACGCCAACCTGGGCCGGTCGGTCGCGATCAAGGTGTTGCCAGACGCCTTAGCCCAGGACCCCGAACGGCTCGCGCGGTTCGAGCGCGAAGCCAAGACACCAGCCTCGCTCAACCACTCCAACATCGCCCAGGTCTTCGGCCTCGAGAAAGGCGGCGCTGACCTCCAGATGCGGGCGCTGGTCATGGAGCTGGTCGAAGGACCGCCCTGGCCGACCGCATCGCTCAAGGTCCGATTCCGCTCGACGAAGCCGTGCCCATCGCGATCTGAAGCCCGCCAACGTCAAGGTGAGAGACGACGGCACAGTGAAGGTGCTCGACTTCGGGCTGGCGAAAGCGCTGGCGCCAGCGGAGGGCGATGGCTTTAGCCGTCGCCAGGCGGAGGCTGAAGCCTCCGCCCTCCGAACGCCGATCAGCCGTTGGCGTCCATGCCGACGTTGGACAGCCGGTCGGCGTCCTTGTTCATCTCGCGCGGCACGTGGGAGAAGCTGACGTTGCCGATCTGCATGACCAGCATCTTCGCGCGCAGGTAGAGCGGCTTGAGGCCTTCGTTCTTCACCCGGTAGTTGCCGCGCATCTGCTCGACCAGCAGCAGGGAATCACCCTTTACCGCGAGCGCCGTGACGTCGTGATCCGCGGCCCATTGCAGGGCGGCGATGAGGCCGTGGTACTCGGCGACGTTGTTGGTGGCGGTGCCGAGGGCGCCGCTCAACTCGGCCAGCACGGTGCCGGCGTCGTCCACGATGCACGCGCCCCAGCCGGCGGGGCCGGGGTTGCCCCGCGATCCGCCGTCGAAATACGCCGTGATCAAGGTGCCTGAGGTGCCTCAGGTGCCTTGGGTGCCTGAGGTGCGATGAAATACAGGATGCGGTTGCAGCTGTCGCACTGCACGATCTGATCGTTCTTCAGCACGTTGACGAACACCGCGGGGCGGAGGCGGACCTGGCACACCGTGCAGCGCTCGCCTTCGGCGCGGGCGACGGCGGTGCCGCGGACCTTGGCGATGCGGGCGAAGGTGTCAACCAGGCCCTTGTCGTTCAGCCCGCCGATCAGGCTGGCGCGGGCGGTGGCGCACTCGATCACCACGGCCTGCTGCACGATGACGTCCTGTTCGATGCCGCCGCGCTCGGCGCCCACCTTGGCCTGGGCGGCCTTCAGGGCGGCCTCGGCCTTCTTGATGGTGGCGTTGATCTCGTCGGCCTCCATCATGTTGAGCAGGATCTTCTCTTCCTGCGCGCCGACCTCCGCCGCCGCTGCATCGATCTGGTGCTGCATCGCGCGGAACTCGTCGTTGGTCTTGACCTGCATCAACTGGTCTTTGTACTTGGCCTGGCGCTGCTGGACGGCGGCGAGGTCCTTGTCGATCAGGCCGCGTCGGGTCTTGCCTTCGGCGAGGGCGTGTTTGGCCGCCTCGAGGGCGGCGGTGGCGTCGTGCAGGAGAGCGTCGAGCGCGGCGATGCGGCCGGGTGCCTCCGCGATGGCCTTGGCGGCCACCGCGGCTTTGCTTTCGATCTCTTGCAGTCGGATCAGGCGTTCAAGGTCTGGGAGCATTAGCAGAAAGTGAAAAGTGAAAAGTGAGAAGTGAAAATCGCCGGGCGGTAGTGTCTACTTTTCACTTTTCACTTCCTACTTTTCACTTTAAGAGTGGGCCCACCTGGATTCGAACCAGGGACCAACCAGTTATGAGCCGGCCGCTCTAACCAACTGAGCTATGGGCCCGCCTACGCTGCTCGCTCGCTTCGCAGCTACGCAGCTACGGCGCGGCAAGCCCGCCTGTTACGAGCGTCCTTCGAGGAACGCGCGTAGTTTACGCGATCGCGACGGGTGGCGCAGCTTGCGCAGCGCCTTGGCCTCGATCTGGCGGATGCGCTCGCGGGTCACCGCGAAGTTCTGGCCGACTTCCTCGAGCGTGTGCTCGCTGCCGTCGCCCACGCCGAAGCGCATCTTGATGACCTTTTCCTCGCGCGGCGTCAAGGTCTTCAGCACCGACTCGGTCTGTTCCTTCAGGTCGAGGTTGATCACCGCTTCCGACGGCGACACCGCCGAGCGGTCCTCGATGAAGTCGCCGAGGTGCGAATCTTCCTCTTCGCCGATCGGGGTCTCGAGCGAGATCGGCTCCTGCGCGATCTTGAGAACCTTGCGGACCTTCGAGACCGGGATGTCCATGCGCCGCGCGATTTCCTCGGAGGTCGGTTCGCGTCCCAGCTCCTGCACCAGCGCGCGCGAGGTGCGGATCAGCTTGTTGATGGTCTCGATCATGTGGACCGGGATGCGGATGGTCCGCGCCTGGTCGGCAATCGCGCGGGTAATGGCCTGGCGGATCCACCACGTCGCGTAGGTCGAGAACTTGTAGCCGCGGCGGTACTCGAACTTGTCGACCGCCTTCATCAGGCCGATGTTGCCTTCCTGG
Source organism: uncultured Acidobacterium sp. (assembly GCA_964355095.1). Lineage (GTDB taxonomy): Bacteria > Acidobacteriota > Vicinamibacteria > Vicinamibacterales > UBA2999 > 12-FULL-67-14b. The sequence continues at coordinate 40,832 of CAYHCX010000028.1, read as the reverse complement.
ATCAGGTCGAGGAACTGCAGCCCGCGGTTGGTGTATTTCTTGGCGATCGAGACCACCAGGCGGAGGTTGGCTTCGACCAGTTCCTTCTTCGCCTGCTCGGCCTGCGCCTCGCCGCGCATGATCACTTCGAGCGTGTGGCGGAGGTGATCGACGCTTTCCTCGAGGTCTTCGGTGCGGGCCTTGATCTCGCCCTTGAGATCGTTCATCCGCCGGGTCATCGCCTTGCGCTCGTCGTCCTTGAGCTTGGGCTTGCGAACCTTGAGCAGCAGCTCTTTCTTCAGCTTGTCGTGCTCGCGCTGCTGCTTCGAGACGCGCTCGACGATGTCCTTCACTTCCTCGACCAGGCGGCGCTTGACCGGCTCGGTGAACTCGATCTTGCGGATGCAGCGCGAGGTCTCGACCTGGCCGCGCATCAACTTCCAGCGCTGACGGCGGTATTTTTTCTTGTCGGCCTTCGCAATCGCTTCGAGCTTCTCGTCGTGCTTCTCAACGGCCAGGCGCGCCTTGCGCACGGCCTCGACCTGCTTCAGGAACTGCTGCGCGCGTTCCTCGATGCGGTCGTCGGTGATCTCCTCGTCGTTGAAAATCACCAGCTCGCGAATGGTGCGCTCGCCGGCCTTCAGCGCGTCGCCCATGCGGATCACCGCCTTGGTGATCGCGGGCATGCGCGAGATCGACTTGATTACCGAGAGCTTGCCGCGCTCGATGCGGCGCGCGATCTCGACCTCGCCCTCGCGCGTGAGCAGCGGCACGGTGCCCATCTCGCGCAGGTACATGCGGACCGGATCGTTGGTCTTGTCGAGCGAGCCGGGGGTCAGGTCCAGCTCCGGGCCCTCGCCTTCGGGGCCCTCGTGCCGATCGATGCCTTCCCGCTCGAGCTTGTAACCCTTTTCCGAGTCCACCAGCTCGATGCCGGCGCTCGCAAACACCGCGAGCAGTTCCTCGAGGTCTTCGGGATTGGCCGTCAGATCCGCCGGCAGCAGATCGTTCACTTCGTCGTACAGGAGATAGCCCTTCTCCTTGCCGATGACGATCAGTTGCCGGACTTCATCGAACTTTTCTTCGAGCGCCAAGGCCATATTGCGTGCGACCCCCTGAAACCTGTGTGTGGAGGCAATCCCGTAGGAATGTCCTCGAGAATGCGGAGCCCTCTATTGTAGCTCCTTTGGCGGCTTCATCGCCTCCAGCAGACGGACCATCCGCTGCTTTTGCTGGAGCAGCGCCATCGATGCCGGGCCGCTATCCCCCATATTCTGCAAGCGGTTGAGCTCTCTTTGGACGTCCGCCAATTCCCGCTCGAGCCGGACGTACTTAATTGCCACCACGCACAGATCCGGAAGGACGGCCGGAGCAAATGGCTCAGCCGCCACGGAGGCCAGCAATTCCGCTTCCTGCGTACTTAGACGCTCCATGAGCGCACCAGGCACATCCTCGGGCCGCACCGTGAGCTCCTGGGCCGTGCGCAGGATATTCGCCGTGCTAAGTCCTTTTAAATCTTCTGGTTCCAGCTGATTCAGCCACTTCAGCGTACCCGCCGGGTCGTGCACCAGGCTCCAAATCAGACCCTTTTCCGCTTTCCTGACGTTGCCCTGCAGGCTCGGCACCCGCTCGGCCGGCAGCTCGGTCTTCCTGGCCGCTGCCGCCTTCCTGATTTCGGCTCGAACCACGCTTTCCGTCACCCGGGCCTTGTGCGCCAGGCGATCCGCGAATTGATCGCGGACCGCGGGATCCGGGATGCGTGCCGCCACGCCCAGCATCCTGGTCAGGAATTCACGCCGGTTGTCGTCGCGGGTCAGATCCTGGCCGGCCGCTGCCCGGTCGAGCAGGAATTCCAGGTACGGCCGCGAGTGCTTGAGCTGATCGCGGAACCCGTCCGCACCGTGCTTCTGAATGAAGGTGTCGGGATCGCCGCCGCCCGGCAGCGTCATCACGTTCACGACGAAGCCTTCGCTGACCAGCAGCTCCGAGCTGCGCTCGGCCGCGGTCTGGCCGGCGCTGTCGGGGTCGTAGCAGAGCACCGTCTTCGACGTGAAGCGATGCAGGAGCTGCGCCTGCTGCGGCGTCATCGCGGTGCCGCACGTCGCCACCACCGGGAAGCCGCCCGCCTGGTAGACCTGCGCGAAATCGAAATAGCCCTCGACGATAATCGCGTAGCGCACCTTGCGCAAGTCGCCCTTGGTGAGGTTCAGGCCGTAGAGCGTGCGGCTCTTGGTGTAGATCGGCGTTTCGGGCGAGTTGAGGTACTTCGGCTGCTGATCCTTTTCTAGAGCCCGTCCCCCGAAGGCGATCACCGTGCCGGTGTCGCGGGCAATCGGGATCATCAGGCGGTTTCTGAACCGATCGCCCTCGCTGCCATCGTCCCGCCGGCTGACCAGGCCGCTGGTGACCAGTTGGAGCGGAGAGAAGCCCTGCTTCAAGAGGCGCTGGCGCAGCGCGTCGCGGCCCTGCGGCGCGAAGCCAAGCTGCAGCTGGTCGATCGTTTCCTGCGTGAGGCCGCGATCCTTCAGCAGGTATTCGCGGATGCGGGCTCCCGCGGCCGACGCCAGCTGCTCGCGGAAGTGGGTCACCGCCACTTCGTGAATCTTGACGAGCGCTTCGCGTTCGGCGGCGGTCTCGCGTTGCTCGCCCGTCGCCTCCATCTCCGGGATCGGAATCCCGAAGCGCTGCGCCAGGGTGCGGACCGCCTCCTGGAAGCCTATCTTGTCCTGCAGTTCGATGAACTTGAAGACGTCGCCGCCGACGCCGCAGCCGAAGCAGTGGAAGAAGCCCTTGTCCTTGTTGACCGTGAACGACGGCGTCTTCTCGCCGTGGAAGGGGCACAGGCCCTTGTAAGTGGCGCCGGCCTTGCGCAGCGAGACGGAGTCCGACACGACCGCCACAATGTCGGCTGCCGAGCGGACTTCGTCGATGAAACTCTGGGGGAACAGCGCCACGTGGTTTACAGCCGTCGGCGTCCTCGAACGGACAACCTCAGCTTAGCGCATGGCGCCCAGGTGCGGGTTCGGATCGGCCTGCCGCGTCGCCGTGGGCGATCGTCAGTCCTTGAGCTCGACGATCGTTGCACCACCCCCGCCCTGGTTGTCCGGGGCGGGGTAGTGCTTTTCAACCAGCGGGTGGGTCTTCAGGAACGCCTGCAGCCCCTTGCGCAGCGCGCCGGTGCCGTGGCCGTGGACGATGCGGATCTGCTGTACGCCGGTCACCAGCGTGTCGTCGAGGAAGCGCGACAGGCGATCGACCGCTTCGTCCACGGTCAAGCCGATCACCTTCAGCTCGCTGAGCATCCCTTCGCGCGGCTTCAGATCCAGGTTGACGCGGACTCGCCCCGCCGACCCGTCCGCCGTAGCCTTGGCGGAGGTGGAAGCCTTGGGCGAAGGCGGACCGCCAATCACGCGCACGGCCTTCAGCTTCGCCCGCATGCGCTTGCCGCGCACGTCCACTTCCGCCTGGTTGCCGTCGATCGAGACGATGGTGCCTTCGAGGCCCATGCCGAGTGACACCTTGGCCCCGACGAAGGGCTCCACCTTCGCGCCCTGAGCCGCCGCGGCGGCGGCTCCCTTCGCGTCGGGATGACGGAGGTCTTCGACAATGCGATCGATTTCGGCGCGCGCTTCCGCCTTGGCCGCGCCCGACACGCCGGTGTTGATCGCGGCGCGCAGCGACGCCTTTTCCGCGAGCGCCTCCGATCTTTCCTTCAGCTGATCGATCACCGCATCGACGTCACGGCGCGCCTGGCGCAGGCGATCGTCGAGGCGTTCGTTGAGGCGCCTCTTGAAGACCTCTTCGCGCTCGGCGAGGGTGCGCTCACGCTGCGCCAGCGCGGCGTTGGTCTCGTTGAACGCGCGCTTCTCGCGCTCGAGCTTAATGCGGTCGCCCTCGAGCGCGCGCGCCTGCGCATCGAGCCGCGACAGGTGGGCCTGCAATCGCTTCTGGTCGTCGCTCAGGTAGCCGCGGGCCGCGGCAATCACCGCCGGCGGCAGGCCGAGCCGCTGCGCCATCTCGATCGCGAGGCTGCGTCCCGGCGCCCCGTAAATCAGCCGGTAGGTCGGCGCGAAGTTCTGCGGATCGAACGCAAACGCCGCCACCGCCACGCCCTCGGTGCCGATGCCCCAGGTCTTGACCGAATCGAAGTGGGTGGTCGCCATCACCAACGCGCCGCGCTGGCGGAAGTGCTGGACGATGGCGGTGGCGAGCGCGCCGCCTTCGTTGGGATCGGTGCCGGTGCCGACTTCGTCGAGCAGCACCAGCGCGGGTAACTGCAGGTCGCGTTCCATCGACACCAGGTTGGTGATGTGCGAGGAGAAGGTGCTGAGGCTGTTTTCAATCGACTGCTCGTCGCCGATGTCGGCAAACACCGATTGGAACACCGGCAGTCGCGCCACCGTGGCGGGCACGTGCAGCCCCGCCTGCGCCATTAGCGCAAACAGCCCAGCGGTCTTCAGGGCCACCGTCTTGCCGCCGGTGTTGGGACCGGTGATCAACAGCACGCGGTTGGGCGGATCGAGGAGGATGTCGACGGGCACAACGAAACCGGGTTTCTTTTTCTCGCCGTTCTCAGAAGAAAAAGAAACCCGGTTTCTTATCAGCGGATGGCGCGCGCCCTTCAATTCCAGGCTGGTGTCGCCGGTGAACGCCGGCTCGATGGCGTTGAGCTTCGAGCTGTAGCGCGCCTTGGCCTGCAGCGTGTCGAGGTCGCGCGCCACGTCTTCGATTACGGCCAGGTCGGCCGGGCGGGCGCGGAAGCGATCGGTCAGCTCCAGCAGGATGCGGAAGACTTCCTCGCGCTCGCGATCCTCGAGCTCGACAATGTCGTTGTTGATCTCGACGGTGGCCGCCGGCTCCATGAACAACGTGGCGCCGGTCGTCGAGCTGCCGTGGACGATGCCCGGCACGTTGCCGCGGTGTTCGGCCCGCACCAGCAGCACAAACCGGCCGTTGCGCTCGGTCACGATCTCGTCCTGCAGGTACTTCGCCGAGCTGCCGCGCGTGAACTGCTCCAGCGTCCCGCGCAGCTTTTGCCGCTTCTGGCGCAGCTCGTTGCGAATGCGCTTCAGCTCGGGGCTGGCGTGATCGAGCACGTCGCCGCCGGGATCGATGGCGTGGCGCACGGCGGCCACTTCGTCCGTGAACGACGCGACGGGCGCGACCAGCTTGCCGAGAATCGGGAAGTCGGCGCCGGCACGCCGCACGCTCACCCCGGCCTGGTCGACCGAGTCGACGAAGTCCGCGAGCAGTCGCAACTGCAGCGGCTCGAGCGGCCGGCCGATGATGGCGAGCGACGCCAGCGCCTCGGGCAAGCTCTCGCCCGCGCGCAACGGGAACACCGGATGGCGATCGAGAAAGCGCGTCGTCTCGCTGGTGGCTTCTTGCGAAGCAACGACCACCTTCGGGTCGGTTGATGGCTCGAGCCCGGCGAGCGCAGCCGCACCGAGCGGCGTCAGCGCCAGCGCGGTGACGGCCTCGACGATGCGATCGAATTCAAGTGTGCGGAGGGCCAGCATGGGAAAATCAACAGGAGCTCAGGAGAACACGAGAAAGTTGTTTCTTCTGATCTCCTGGACTCCTGTTACAGATGGTTGATCATACTGGCGATGCAGCCGGCGCCGTAGCCGTTGTCGATGTTCACCACCGACACGCCGTTGGCGCACGAGTTCAGCATCCCGAGCAGCGCGGCGATGCCGCCGAAGCTGGCGCCGTAGCCGACGCTGGTCGGCACCGCGATCACCGGCACGCTCACCATTCCCGCCACCACGCTCGGCAGGGCGCCTTCCATGCCGGCGACGACGATGATCACCCGCGCGGATTCGAGGCGGGCACGTTGTTTCAGGATGCGGTGGATGCCGGCGACGCCGACGTCATACAGTCGATCGACCGTGTTTCCCATCAACTCGGCGGTGACCGCTGCTTCTTCGGCCACCGGCACGTCTGACGTTCCGGCCGAGCAGAGCGCGATGGTTCCGGCGCCGGCCGGCATCTCCCGTTTCACGGTGATGGCGCGGGCGACCGGGTGATATTCGGCTTCAGGCACGGCGGCTTGAACGGCCTGCCACGCCGCGTCGTCGGCCCGCGTCACCAGCAGCGGATGGCCCCGCCCGACGATCTGCCCGGCGATGGCGGCAATTTGCGACGGGGTCTTGCCCAGGCCGAGCACCACTTCGGGAAAGCCCTGGCGCATGGAGCGATGATGATCCACCTTCGCAAACCCGAGGTCCTCAAAGGGTTGGTCGCGAAACACCCCGAGGAGCCGTTCGTACGCGTCAGTGGTTTCGGTCCGCCCGAGGCGAACCTGCTCGAGGAGGGCGCGGAGTTCTGCGGGTGTCATGCCGATTCGAGCTGTGTTGTGGACATTACCAGTGACCCTTCATCATAGATGACGTCTTGAAGGCATTGGAGCGACTGGGGCAACTCACCACCCCCCGGCGCCCGCCACCGCTGCGCTGGCGGTTGAAGGATCGATACGGTGAATGGGTGGCGGAGATCTTCAGCCCGGCATCCGCTGGAAGTCGCTGTTTCTGGACGCTTTCCGCCGCCCTGGGGCACGACGACGCCGCGCTGATTGGCCGGGACGCCACGGGGCCGCAGAGCCGGTCCGACATCGATTGCCCCCGGTATTTTGCGGATCGGATTCTTCGCTGGGCTTTCCGGGACGAATCGACCACCGCCCGGGCCGTTGCCCACGGCTGCACTTTCGCAGGCTTTTGGCGGTCACCCGCAATCCGCTATCGTCCGTGTTTCGTTGACTTTACTGGCGGTCGATTCTTATAATAATGGACTGGACTAAGAGGCAGAAGCCTCCTTCATAGATGACCGTAGTCGAAACACTCATACTCGCTTTATATTTCTTCGTCCTCCTCATCCTGGCCGTGTACGGATGGCACCGGTACTACTTGGTGTATCAGTACATGAAGCACAAGAACGAGCAGCCCGTTCCGAAGGGCGCGTTCGACGAACTGCCCGTCGTCACCATCCAGCTCCCGCTCTACAACGAGATGTACGTGGTCGATCGGCTGATCGATGCGGTGTGCCAGATCGACTACCCGCGCGAGAAGCTGGAGATCCAGGTCCTGGACGACTCCACCGACGAGACGCGGCAGATCACCGCGCTGGCCGTGCGTCGCCACGCGCTGCAGGGCATCGACATCAAGTATCTCCACCGCGAAGACCGCACCGGCTACAAGGCGGGCGCGCTCGATGAAGGCCTGAAGGTGTGCCGCGGCGAGTACGTCGCGATTTTCGACGCCGACTTCATTCCGAAGCCCGACTTCCTGCTGCGCTCGGTGCACTACTTCACCGATCCCAAGGTCGCGCTGGTGCAGGCGCGCTGGGGCCACATCAACGAAGACTACTCGTTGCTGACCAAGATCCAGGCCGTGCTGCTCGACGCGCACTTCGTGCTCGAGCACGGCAGCCGCAACCGCTCCGGCTGTTTCTTCAACTTCAACGGCACCGCCGGCATCTGGCGCAAGGTGGCGATTGCCGACGGCGGCGGCTGGCAGCACGACACGTTGACCGAGGACCTCGACCTCAGCTACCGCACGCAGCTGCGCGGCTGGCAGTTCGTGTTCGTGCAGGATCACGTTGCCCCCGCCGAACTGCCGGTGGAGATGAACGCGTTCAAGTCGCAGCAGCATCGCTGGGCGAAGGGCTCCATCCAGACCTTCATGAAGCTGATGCCGCGCATTTTGCAGTCGGATCAGCCGTTCAAGGTGAAGGCCGAGGCGTTCTTCCACCTCTCGGCCAACTTCAACTACCCGTTGATGGTCGTGTTGTCGGTGCTGATGGGACCGTCCATGGTGATTCGCTACAACATGGGTTGGTACGAGATGTTGCTGATCGACATCCCGCTGTTCTTCGCGGCGACGGCGTCGGTGGCCAACTTCTACATGGTCTGCCAGCGTGAGTTGTATCCGCACACGTGGACCGAGCGGCTGAAGTACCTGCCGTTGCTGATGTCGATTGGCATCGGCCTCGCCGTGAACAACACCAAGGCCGTGTTCGAAGCCTTGTTCCACAAGCCGAGCGAGTTCGTCCGCACGCCGAAGTACGCGGTCGAAGCCAACGGCGACGAGTGGAGCCAGAAGAAGTACCGCCAGTCGGTGGCGGTGCAGCCGATGATCGAGCTGGCGCTGGGCCTCTACTTCACCGGCACCCTGTTCTATGCGCTCGCCAACGGCATCTACGGCACGGTGCCGTTCCTCATGCTGTTCCAGGTCGGCTTCCTCTATACCGGCATGCTGTCGCTGTTCCAGCAGCACGGCGGCGATGCGGCGGTGGCAGTCGTGCAGGGCAAAGAAGCCTGAGTCGAGCGCGATGCCAGGCGTGACGATGCGGTCGCCGCGGACGCGTCCTAGCGCGCGCTCAGCATCAGCAGCTGCGCGCTGACCTTCAAGCCTGCCGCTTCCGCATTCCGCTGGTTGATCTGGAACCGGACTCTCTTGTCCTCGGAGTACAGCCGCACGACGCCCCCGTCGCGCAGGAACTGGACGGTCTCGCCCACCGTCAGCGCGTGCCCGCGAGCCCGCTGCAGCCACTCCGCCGCGACGGCCGGGCGCGTGATGGCGATGAACACGATCTGGCAGTTGGACGGGTCGTCGCCGCTCGCGAGGACGCGGGTCTCGAACGCGCGTCCTTCAACGCTGTGCCCGCGTACGGTGTCCTTGACGACTTGGGCGAAGGCATCGTCGCCCGCAATCCCGATGACAATCGGACCGGCGGGCCGGTCGGGCCACTGGACGAACTTCGCAAAGTTCAAGAGGAATGCGGCCTTGACCTGGGCGTCGCCCAGGGCTTGCTCGGCGAGCGTCGTGCCGGGCCACGCCAGGCCCGGAACCACGAGCGTCAGCGCCCCGGCTAGCAGCGCCGCGCGCACGATGCGCCGAAAAACGATGGCGAGGCTCATGCGATAAACGTGGTGTGAGCCCTTCAGAAGCGCACGCGGAACCGCGCGAGCACCGTGCGTCCGTCTTGCCGAATGGACTGCTGCACGTGCTCGTCGCTGCCCGGGTCGGCGTACGCGTGGTTGAAGGCGTTGTAGACGGCCAGGGTGAACCCGATGCGCCGATCGGCCGGCGAGGTCAGGATGATATTGGGGAGGAAGAAGCCGGGCAGCCGTTCCCCGCCAAGCGTCAGCCGTTCCCCCACATACTGGCCTTCGACCGACAGGAACAGGCGCGACACCGGGATCTGAATGGCCAGCTTCGACAGGTGCTTCGGCGAATTCGAAACCGGTAACCCGGTGGTCTGGTTGCGGACGCGGGCGTAAGTCTGACTGAGGCGTGCGGAGATCCCGTTCGGCAGCTTGGTTTCCACTTCCGCGGCGATGCCCAGGCCGTGGATGTCGCCGCCGTTGGCGAAGTAGAGTCCGCCAGTCGTGCCACCGGCCAGGCGCCGCTGTTCGATGATCGCTTCCGCGTCATAGGCAAACGCCGCCACGACCGTCCGCACGTACTTGGTGGGCGATTCCTCCCACACGATCTCAGAGGATCGAATCTCCTCAGGCGCAAGGGGCGGCTGTCCGTCGATCTCGGCGCCGTAGTAGTAGAGCTCGTAGGCGTTCGGGGCGCGAAACGCGCCGCCATAGAGGAACTTGACGGCCGTCTGCGGGCGCGGCAGCCAGACGAGGCCGGCCCGTGGCGTCGTATGGACGCCGTAGCTGGGGAGCCGATCGACGCGGAACCCGAGGTTGCCGAGGAGCCAGGGGAAGATGCGCACTTCGTCCTGCGCGTAAAAGGCCAGGTTGGATCCGGGGGCATTCACGTTGAGCGCCTCTCCGTACACATCCTCCGCCCACTGCCGGTTGCCGATTTGGTGACGAACCTCGACACCGGTCGTGACCATGTGGGAGCGGGCCACACGGCGGCGCGCCGTGACCTCGCCGGTCACCGTGTGGACCGTCGAGGCATCTCCGAACAGCGCGATGCCGTCGGCGCCGTAGTCGCCCGGGTATTCACCCTTGTAGTGATAGTAGTCATACGAAAGGCGTGCCATGCCGAGCCACCCGCGGCCGACCGGACCGTCGTAGACGGTCTCCAGGAACGCGCGGTCGTCGACCGTCGTCTCGCGGTCGTCGCCGAACACCGAGCCGTAGGATGCGGTCGGGATCTGCTTGCGCCGGTGCCCCACGCTGCCGCGAACCGAGACCCGGCCGGCAGACAGTGAGCCGAACACATTCGACGCCTCGTCGTGGTCGAGGCCTGCCGCCACCCCACTTCCGGGTTCGCTCGTCTCGAACTCTGGAAAGTACAGCGACGCCTGGCCAGCCGATCTGTAGCCCGACGCGGCCACCAGGAATTCACGGCCGTTGTTGAACAACCGCCCATAGCTCGCCGTCGCGCCGCGCGTGGCGAGCGAACCGGCCTGCATGTTCACCTGAAATCCCTTGAGGCCGGCCCCCGTGCGGGTCACCACGTTGATCACGGCGAAGAACGCGCTTGTGCCATACAGCGAAGACCCCGGACCCCGGATGACCTCGATTCGCTCGATGAGCGACACGTCGATCGGGAAGTCCGTGCCGATTGGCGCCATGTCGTAGATCCCGTCGTTCAGGCGATGGCCGTCAAGGAGCAGCAGAAAGCGCGTGTTGTAGTCGCCGGGGCGGGCGAATCCGTGCATGCCGAGATAGCTGTAGTTTCGGTCGTACGTCGTGTAGAAGCCGCGCCCGCTCCTCAGCGTGTCCGACAGGGTCCGGTGCCCGTATCGGTGAATCTCGTCGGCGGTGATCACGGTGATCGACGCCGGCGCCTCCCTGACCTCCTGGGGGAACTTCGACGCGGTTGACACGACTTCGGCGCCGAGCAGGTCCTCGATCGACATCGTCGCGGGCTCGGGCGCGGTCGGTGTTTGTGCCGCCGCGACGGCGGCGCCCAGGCAAACAGACAGGCTCAGCACGAACAGGCGAATCGCGCTCATCACGGCAGTGCTAGACATGGGGGGCTCCGCCGCGACCGTCGCAGGACCGGTGCCACCCCCAATGGCCCAGTCTGTGCATATCGGGGGTCGGAATGGCCGCAGAAGGCGTTTTCGTGGGGTTCTTCAGTGTGCGGGCACGTGCTTCCGCACATGTGCGCCCGGCGTCCGCACCCTTCGAGCCGGCCGCCCTCCCGGCGAAGGCGTGATGCTCAATAACCTCGCGCTCTGGTTTCGGCGCCAGTCGGTCGGTCGCAAACTGACGACGACCGCCCTCACGACCAGCGGTGTGACGCTGATCGCGGCGTGTGCCGTCTTTGCGACCTACGACTACGTCACCCAGCGCTCCCGCCTCGTTCGTGATGTTTCGATGCTTGCTGACATCGTGGGCACCAACAGCATGGCCGCCCTGACCTTCTCGGACGCCGCGGCCGCAACCACCACGTTGAGCGCGACCGCGGTCAACGAACACATCATCACGGCCCGGCTCTACACGCGCGACGGCGGGCTGCTGGCGACCTACCAGCGCCCGGGACTTCCCCCGATCCCCGCGCTGCCGACCGCTGCCGCGGGACTGGACTCGGGTACGGTGGCCCGCTTTGAGCGGCGCCTCCTGCGCGTCGTGCGTCCGATCTGGCTCGACCACGAGCTCATCGGCCGCATCGAGGTGGCGTCCGATACCGCCGAGGTCTGGACCCGGCTGTCGCGCTTTGCGGCGATCGTCGCCGGCACGCTGCTCGGCGCCCTCGGGATCGCGTTCGGCCTGGCCCGCACTACGGCGCGCCTGGTCTTCGCGCCGATCGCGCGGCTCATCGAGGTGACGCGGCTCGTGCGCGACGGCCGCCGCTACGACGTCCGCGCGGCGGCAGGCGACGACGACGAGATCGGCGAACTGGTCGACCAGTTCAACGCCATGCTGTCGGATATCCAGAAACGCGACCAGCAGCTGGTCGAGCAACAGGAGGCGCTCGAACAGACCGTGCAGGCCCGCACCGCGGAACTGGTCACGGCCCGCGACCGCGCCATGGAGGGCAGCCGCGCCAAGAGCGAGTTTCTCGCGAACATGAGCCACGAGATCCGGACCCCGATGAACGGCATCATCGGCATGACCGACCTGGTGCTCGACAGCCCGCTCACCGCCGAGCAGCGCGACAGCCTCGGCACGGTCAGGACGTCCGCCGACACGCTGCTCTCCATCCTCAACGACATTCTCGACTTCTCGAAGATTGACGCCCAGAAACTCGAGCTCGAGGCTGCGCCGTTCTCGCCTCGCACCCTGGTGGCCGCGGCGCTCAAGCCATTCGCGTTGCGGGCGCACCAGAAAGGGCTCGAGCTCATCTGCGACATCGATCCGGATGTGCCGATGGGCGTCGTCGGCGATGCGACGCGCATTCAGCAGGTCCTCGGCAACCTGGTCGGCAACGCGCTCAAGTTCACGGAGTGGGGTCATCTCTTCGTCGCCGTCCGGGAGGACGGGCGCTCGGACCGTGGCTCGATGCTCCACATCAGCGTCACCGACACCGGGATCGGCATCCCGCCCGAGAAACACGCCGCGATCTTCGAGGCCTTCTGCCAGGCGGACGGATCGACGACGCGGCGGTTCGGGGGCACCGGACTCGGCCTGACGATCTCAGCCACGCTGGTCGGCTTGATGGGCGGACGGATCTGGGTCGAAAGCGAGCCGGGTGCCGGCAGCACGTTTCATTTCACCGTCGTGCTCCCCGTTTCCGCGGCACCCGAGGTTCCGGCGGCGCGCCCCCGTGCCCAGCAGATCGGCGTGTTGATCGTGGACGACAACGACGTCAACCGGCGAATTTTGGGAGAGCAAGTGCGGCGATGGGGGATGACCGCGACCGTGGCTGCCAGTGGCCCGGCCGCCCTGGACGCGCTGCTGGCGGCGGCGACGGCCGGCCGGCCCTTCGAGCTCGTGCTGCTCGACGCGCACATGCCAAACATGGACGGCCTTGACGTCGCGGCGCAAGTGGCGATGCATCCCGAACTGGGCGGCGCCACGATCGTGATGCTGAGCTCCGGCGGTGACTACGCCGATCAGGCCCGCTGCGCGGAGTTGGGCATCTCGGTGTATCTCACCAAGCCGGTCTACGCCGCCGACCTGCTGACGGCGATCGAGCGGGCAACTGGCGCGACGCCGCCGGTTTCCGTGGCAATGGCGGCCATGGCGACGGATGGCGCCCTGGCAATGGGCGCCGAAGGCCGGCGCGCCCGCATCCTGCTCGTCGAGGACAACCTGGTCAACCAACGGGTCGCCTCAGGCCTGCTGACCCGGCGCGGGCATGACGTCTCGATTGCCGAGAACGGTCGCGAGGCCGTGGATCGGCTCGCCCTCGAAACCTTCGACCTGGTCCTGATGGACCTGCAAATGCCGGTCATGGGCGGACTCGACGCGACCGCCGCGATCCGCGAAGGCGAGCGCGGTACGGACCGGCACGCCCGCATCGTCGCCATGACGGCGTACGCCATGAACGGTGATCGGGAGCGCTGCCTCGCCGCCGGCATGGACGGCTATCTCTCGAAACCGATCGACCCGCACCTCCTGTTCGCCGTCGTCGAACAGGGCGGCGACGGTGGCGGCGTCCAGGCGACGCCGGCCGGGCCGGCGGCGTTCGATCAAGGCGCATTGCTGAGACGTCTCTCCGGCGATCACGAACTGATGGTTGAGGTCATTCAGGTTTTTCTTGAGGACCTGCCGGCGCGGCTGGCCGCGATCGAGGCCGCCGTAACCGACCGGAATGCGGGTGCGCTGCGCAGCGCGGCCCATGCACTCAAAGGGGCGGCCGGGAATCTGTCGGCCGGCCGGCTGTTTGAATCGGCGCTGGTGCTCGAGCGCGCCGGCGCCGAATCGCAGATGGCGACGGCCAGTGCCGCGTGGCGGCAGTTGGCGAGGGACGCCAAAAACATCGTCGACGAGTTGGGTCCGCACACCGTGAAGGCACCTGAGCCATGCGCATCCTGATTGCGGACGACGATCGCATGTCCACACTGATGCTCGGGCGGACGCTCGAGAAATGGGACTTCGAGGTGTCGGTCGCGCACGACGGACTGGAGGCCTGGGCCTGCATCTCCGGCAGCGAGCCGCCGGCGCTGGTCATCGTGGACTGGATGATGCCGGGGCTCGACGGCATCCAACTCTGCCGGCGCATTCGAGAGACGCCGCGCTCATCGCCGCTGTACCTGATCGTGCTGTCGACGCGGAGCCACCGCGATGACATCGTGGCCGGCCTCGAAGCCGGCGCCGATGATTACCTGACCAAGCCGTTCGATCCGCACGAGTTGCTCGCCCGCATCCACGTCGGCCAGCGCACGCTCCAGCTCATTGCGAACGTGAAACGGCTCACCGGTCTCCTGCCCATTTGCAGCTACTGCAAGAGCATCCGCTCCGATGAGGACTACTGGCAGCAGGTCGAAACCTACCTCGGTGAACACTCCGACGTCAGATTTTCCCACGGCGTCTGTCCCTCATGCCTGGCGCGGGTGTTGGTGGACGACGGCCTGGCCGCCCCTGTGCCGCCCACCGACGAGACCTGATGGCGACCACCGGGAGTCCCGTCGCGTTCTGGTGTGCGCACTACGGCGAGCCCGAGGTGGGGACGCCGGCGCGCGCCGCGCCGATCGCGACCGAATTCAATCGCGAACAAGTCCGGTTGATGGCCGACCAACTCGCGGAAACGGCCGAGAACCTGAAAACCTCGAACGCCCGGTTGCGGGCGCTGATCAACATCGGGGTGGCGCTGGCGTCCGAGCAGGACGTCGACCGGCTGCTGCAGGGCGTCTGCGTGGCCGCCCGCGACTTGTCGGCCGCGTCGTACGTCACGCTCGGCATCCTCGACTTGAAGGACCGAACGGTGGAGCGGTTCGTCACGTGTGGCGTGGCCGCGGCCGGTTGGATCAAGACCGGTGACGCCGTTTCCGGGGTCCTCGGGGCGGTCGTCGCCGAACGACGCACCGCGCGAGGCCAGAAGACCGACGACCCGGCGGCGGGGCAGTTCCCACCGTTCCATCCGGAGGTGCAAGCCTTCCTGGTCGTGCCCATTGCGTCACCGGCGCACGTCTACGGCTGGATCTGCGTCGTGGGAAATGAGGGACGGACATTCACCGAAAACGACGAACACCTGGTCAGGGCACTCGCGGGGCTGGTCGGCCGCATCTACGAGAACGGTCATCTTGCGATCGTGGCCGAGAAGCGTGCCGTGGAGCTCGAGCACCAGGTCATCGAGCGGCAGCAGGTGGAACTGGCGCTGCGTCATGAGCGCGACCGGGCGCAACGATACCTCGACACGGCCGAGGTGATGCTGATCGCACTCGACAAAGCCGGGCGAATTACGCTGGCGAATCGCTACGCATGCGCGGTCCTCGGATGGACCGCCGACCAGTTGCACGGGCGCGACTGGATCGAGACCTGCCTCCCGCCAGGGATCCGTGCCAGCTGGCGGCACAAGCTCCACGACCTGGTCGACGGAAACCTCCCGAGAGGCGAGAACCCCGTGCTCACCCGATCCGGTGAAGTACGGCTGATCGAATGGCGCCATACGGTGCTGCGGGACGAGGCGGGGCTCGCCATCGGCACGTTCAGTTCCGGCGCCGACATCACCGAGCGGAACCAGGCGGTTGAGGCGCTGCGCGTGGCGGAAGAGCGGATGCGCTTTGCGCTGGATGCGGCGGGCGTCGGGATCTGGGACATGAACTTCAAGACCGGGAAGCTGCAGTGGTCCGCGATCCTCGAATCCCAGTACGGCTTGCCGGCGGGGACGTTTGGCGGAACGTCCGAGGCATTCGTGGAGCGGGTGCATCCCCTGGACCGCCATGCCTTGCGCAAGGCGATGGAGGCCGCGACCCGGAAGGGTACCGACTTCTCCGTCCGGCATCGCACGCTGTGGCCTGATGGGACCGTCCGGTGGCTCAACGCCGCGGGCCGGATCCGCCTCGGCGAGCACGGCGAACCGGTGCGCGGGGTCGGCATTTCCCAGGACATCACCGACCACTGCACGCTGGAGGAACAGTTTCAGCAGGCGCAGAAAATGGAAGCCGTCGGACGGGTGGTTGGCGGCGTGGCGCACGATTTCAACAATCTGCTGACGGTGATCATGGGGTACTGCGAACTATCGCTCGACGATCTCGAACCGGGCAATGCGCGCCGGGCAGACCTCGCAGAGATCCAGAAGACCAGCGCGCGGGCCGCGGCGCTCACGAGCCAACTGCTGGCGTTCAGCCGGAAGGAGATCATCGAGCCGAAACGGCTCGATCTGAACGGGGTGATCGCCGGCATGCGGGCGATGCTGGGGCTCCTGATCCGGGAGAACGTCACGGTCGTGATGGACCTCGAGCCGGCGTTGGGCCACGTGACAGCGGATCGTGGACAAATGGAACAGATCGTCATGAACCTGGCGGTGAACGCGCGCGATGCCATGCCGAAGGGCGGCACCCTGACGCTCGCGACCGCCAACGTCAAGATCGACAGCGCCGGGCAGGCCCGCCTCCATTTGGCGCCGGGGCCCTACGTCGTGTTCACGGTGACCGATACGGGCACCGGCATCACGCCAGAAGTGCAAGCCCGCCTCTTCGAGCCGTTCTTCACCACCAAGGACGTCGGCACCGGCACGGGGCTCGGCCTGACGACCGTTCACGGCATCGTCACGCGCGGCGGCGGGGGCATCCAGGTCGACACCGAGATTGGCCGAGGCACCTCCTTCAGGGTCTTCATACCGGAATCGGATGCCGCCGAGGCCGCCGCCGAGGTGCCGCCTGTGGCGCGTCCGCCGGCCGGAACGCAGACCGTCCTCGTGGTCGATGATTCGCCAGGGCTCTGCGAACTGGCCCGCAGGCTGCTGGCACGGCAGGGTTACACGGTGTTGGTCGCCGCGAACGTGGCTGCGGCCCTCGAGCAATTCGACCGGCATCGCTCCATCGACGTGCTCCTGACCGACGTCGTGATGCCGGGCGCCAGCGGGCCGGAACTTACCC
This sequence comes from uncultured Acidobacterium sp., assembly GCA_964355095.1. Taxonomy (GTDB): domain Bacteria; phylum Acidobacteriota; class Vicinamibacteria; order Vicinamibacterales; family UBA2999; genus 12-FULL-67-14b. The sequence goes on along the minus strand of CAYHCX010000028.1, from coordinate 23,951 downwards.
GGCAACTCATCGAACGCTGCCCTGATCTCAGAGTGATCTACATGTCCGGGTACACCGAAGACACCATTGGCCATCACGGCGGACTCGGCCCCGGCGTCGCGTTCCTGCACAAGCCGTTCACCTCCGAGACGCTCGGCGAGAAGATCCGGGAGGTCCTCAACCGGTAAAATACGACCGGAGCGGTCAACGCAACCGTTCGGCCCCGGCCTTCGTCTATCCTTGGGTGACTAGGGTGAACCGTATGCCGAAACGACTGGCCGAGCTGCTCTCCGCATTCCTTCTGCTGTCTGCCGCGCTTCCCGCGTCGGCCCAGGACTTCAAGGTCCCGGTCGACGCCTTCACGCTGCCGAATGGACTGAAGGTCGTGGTCAGCGAGGACCACGCCGCCCCGGTGGCGCTCGTGGAGGTGATGTACAACATCGGCTTCCGGGTCGAGCCCAAGGGCCGCACCGGCTTTGCCCACCTCTTCGAGCACATGATGTTCCAGGGCTCGGCGCAGGTGAAGAAGATGGAGCACGTCTCCCTCCTGCAGGAGGCTGGCGGCGTCGTCAACGGCTCGACGCGGTTCGACTACACCAACTACTACCAGTCGCTGCCGGTGAATGCCCTCGAACGCGCCCTCTGGCTCGAGGCCGATCGCATGCGTTCGCTCGACGTCAGCGCCGAGAACCTCAAGAACCAGCAAAACGTGGTCAGCGAAGAGGTGCGCGTGAACGTGCTCAACCAGCCGCACGGCGGGTTCGAGTGGATCGAAATCTGGGGGCGCGCCAACAGCAATTGGCACAACGCGCACAATTTCTACGGCGACCTCAGCGAGCTCGAGGCCGCCACCCTCGAGGACGTCCGCAGCTTCTTCAAGACCTACTACGCGCCGAACAACGCGGTGCTGGTGGTGGTCGGCGACACCACGGCGGCCGAGGTGCGGCGCCTGGCCGAGAAGCACTTCGGCTCGATTCCGCGCCAGCCGATGCCGCCCCCAACCGATGTTTCCGAGCCGCCGCAAGCCGCCAGCCGGCATTTCGCGCGCGAAGACAAGCTCGCCCGCACCCCGGCCCTGGCCGCCGCGTGGCACCTGCCGGCGCGCATGACCAAGGACTTCTTTGCGCTGAGCGTGCTCGGTCCGCTGCTGAACAGCGACGACAGCGCGCGGATGTACCGCAAGCTGGTGCGCGACGAGCGCCTGGCGATGGCGTCGCAGGGCGGCTTCAACTTCCTGGGCGGCAACTTCGATATGAAGGGTCCCATGCTCTACACGATGCGGGTCGATTACCTGAACGACAAGACCGCTGACCAGGTGCTGGCGGCGATTGAGAGCGTGCTCGCCGAGGTCCGCGAGAAGGGCATTACCCCGGCCGAGTTGCAGCAGGCCAAGACCACGATTCGTTCGGGCTTCCTCGACGAACTGGAGAGCGGTGGCATGCCGCGATTCGGCCGCGCCAACCTGCTGGCGGCTTTCGCCCTGTTCGATGACGACCCGGGCCGCATCAACACCATCCTCGGTGAACTGGAGAAGGTCACCGTCGATGACGTCAAGGTGGCTGCCGGCCGATGGCTCGTGCCGACGAACCGCACGTCGATTGACAGCCGTCCTGCCGCCAAGCCGGCGCCGGCGCAGGGAGGTAGCCGATGATTCGCCGCACGCTGCGTCTGGTTTTCGTCGCGGCCGCGATCGCGGTGCTTCCCGGGTCGGCCTGGGCGCAGGCGCTGCCCAAGCCCGAAGTCGGGCCGGAACGGCCGTTTGCGCCGCCGCCTCGCGTTGAACGCACGCTCGCCAACGGATTGCAGGTCATCGCCGTCCGCTACGCCACCGTCCCGAAGGTGACGGCGATGCTCACCGTGCGGGCGGGCCTGGCCTTCGATCCCGCAGGCAAAGCCGGCCTCGCGCAGTTTGTCGCCGATACCGCGCAGGAAGGCACCACCACGCGGTCGAGTGAGCAGCTCAAGCGCGAGGTGTTCGCCATGGGCGCGGCGCTTTCGGGCGCCGCCGGACAGGATTCCACGACCTTCCAGATGCGCGGCTTGTCGGAATCAATGCCGCGGATGTTGTCCCTGCTCGCCGACGTCGTGCGCAATCCGGTATTCCCGCAGTCCGAGGTGGACCTGCTCAAAGCCAATACCGCGCAGCAGCTGCAGGCGCAAATGGCCTCGCCGCAGTTTGTCGCCAACAAGGTGTTCCGCCAGTCCCTGTTCGGCGACCATCCGTACGCGCGCACCGGACCGACACCGGAGAGCCTCCCGGCCATCGACCGCGCGGCCATCGCCGCGTATCACACGGCCTACTACCGGCCGAACAACGCCTTCCTGATCGTGATTGGCGATGTCGCACCCGACGCCGTGTTCGCCGCCGCCGAGCAGGCGTTTGGCAGCTGGGTTCGCAGCGCAGTTCCCGAGACGAAAGCGCCGGCCATGCCCACGATCAAGGGCCGCCGGCTGATCTTCGTCCAGCGCCCCAACAGCGTGCAGTCGTCGATCTCGGTCGGCAACTTCACGACGCGCCGCGACGATGCCCGTTGGCACACGTTGCAGTTGGCCAACCAGATCTACGGTGCGGCGTTCGACTCGCGGCTGGTGCGCAATATTCGCGAGGAGAAGGGCTACACGTATTCGCCGCAGTCGCAGTTCCAGGCCATGGCCGAGGGCGGCTTCTACCGCGCGGCCGCCGACGTGCGCAACGACGTGACCGGCGCGACGCTGAAAGAGATCTACGCCGAGATCGACAAGCTGCGCGCCGGCGGTCCCGAGGCCGAGGAGCTGGCCGACGCCAAGCAGTACTCGCGTGGCCTGTTCCTGATCCAGAACGCCACGCAGGCCGGCCTCGCCGGCACGGTCAACACCGTCAATACGTTTGGCCTGCCCAAGGACTATCCCGAGACGTTCCAGCGCCAGATTTCACAGCCGTCGGCCGAGGCGATCAAGACCGGCGCCGAGATGTTGTTGGGGTCTGAAAATTCGGTGGTCGTCATCGTCGGCGACTACGCGAAAGTGAAGGACCAGCTGGGCGCCTTCGCGAACATCACCTTCGTGGACCTTGGCGGGAAGCCGATTCCGGAGCCGAAGTAGCGGCCGCGAGCTTGTCGAGCGCGGCGACAATCGACTCCGCAGTGGCCCGGAAGTGCGAGCCGTGCCAGACCACCTGGCCGTCGTGAATCACCATCACCTGCGGCGACTCGTGTCGAATTCCGAATCGCTCCGTCAGCGCCGCTGACACGGCGCGACTGGCCTGCACCGGCACCACGAAGAAGTCCGCCGCCATCACCTCACCAGCCAGCCACTCCGAGATCGACTCGAACGCCTGCGCGCTGGTGCCGCAGGTCGGGCTGTGCTTGAAGATGACGATTGGGCGAAGCGACGACCGGGCCAGGGCGCTGTCGAGCTCTTCGGTGGTGGACAAGACGTTCAACGGCGTGGGCATGAAGACCAATCCAGTGTACTCCGTGCCCTCTGGTTGTCCGCGCGCGCCGGCCGAGTACATGAGTACAATAGCAACCTCCTCCCCGGGAGCCGCCATGCGCGCTTTGCTGACGCCGGTTTTGGTTGCGGTCATGTCCATGGTCACGATGGCCCAGGTGCCTCGCGATCTGGGCGCGCTTGCGCGCAAGCTGCCCTCGCTCGACGGGCTGTTGCGAGCCCGGCCCCTCACCACGGATTTCGACGACACCGCGCGCCAACAACCCGTGCTCGACCGCAAGGAGAGCCCACGGCAGGCGCGTCCGCTGCGCAGCCTGGCACGCACCGCCGTTGGCGGCTTCGTCCTGCAGCCAGGCCTCTGGGAGGGCACGTTCCAGAGCTATTGCCTCCGCACCGCCACCTACGCGCCGGGGAAGGGCGACGGTTATCTGTACGCGCCGATCAAGGGGGCGCGCTCGACTGCCATCCGGACCATCCTGGCGGCGTCGGTGAAGCACCCCGAAGTCGGGCGTGGCGAAGTGCAGATGCTGCTGTGGGCGATCCTTTCGCGCGTTCGCGTCAGCGACATGGCGCCCAAGTTACAGGCGGCGGCGCGCGTGCTGCTGCCGGCCAGCGAGATCCGCGCCATCAACGCCAACGGCCTCGGCGTGCTGGCGGCCGCCGAGCGCACGCGGTTGTTCCGCGGGCTCGCCGCGCCCGTCAGGCAAGCGCTCGAGATCGAGTCGGACCTGCGCTACAAATTCAGCCGCGCCACCGTCAGGTATGAGGAGATCGAGCGGATCGCCGTGCTGAGCGGCGCCGCGCCGGAAGACCACTCCAACACGATTCGGCGCGGGCAATGGTCGCGCCACCCGCGCGGGTATTTCATCCGCTATTTTCCGGATTCGTTCGCCAGCACCAAGGTCGAGATCCTGGTGCCGGAACGCGTGGTGGTCACCCGCGACCGGCTCAACCGGATCATCGCCCTCGACGACGGCCGCGGCGGCCGCACGGAAACGCTCTACAACGACGACGTCGCGCCGCGCCCCCATCCGCGGGACGCGCGACTGAAGGCCTATGCGTTCAAGACCATCCGGTTCACCCGGCGGCGGGCCGGCGGCCCGCCTGAAGTCCACGAGATTCACGACCAGGGCTGGACCTTTCAACGGTCGCAACCGCGCCCCCGCCGCGTCCTGGCGGCGCCGATGATGGGCCTCGTCCGGGCCTCGCTCCGGATGGCCGACCTGCTGGGACTCGAGATGCGCCAGGACCCCTTCGGCCGTTGGGCCGACCGCGCCGAGCAGGCCCAGGACATTCGCGAGCGCTACGAGTTCTACCGCGAGCGCGCCGACCGCGCCACCGACGACCCGAGCGAAGACTCGGTCGATGAACTGGAAGACACCGACCACTATCGGGATGGCATCGACTCCGCGACCGGCGCCGACCCGGGCGAGCGCATCGAGTGGGTGATCGATCACCAGGAACGCGAGACCGGCGCGCTCGAATGGGCGACTTCCGTCCTCGAGGGGCTGCCGGGGACGTCAACGACCGACGATCCACCGTCGTGGGATCCTGGCGACGGCGTCGCGGTTCCCTCGGGCGGCGGTCAGACGCTCGGCGTCTCCGGCCGCTAGCGCCAGTACAGGGCCCGGGTGCTGGTTTGAGTTTCGTGACGAACGCCGCCAAGGCTGTAAGATCGTGTCCATGACGGCAGAGGCAAAACCCAAGGGCGGACTGGAAGACGTCGTCGCGACCTCGTCCCGGATCTGTTTTCTCGACGGCGATCGCGGCGTGCTCGCGTATTGCGGTCACGACATTCACGACCTGGCCCGGCACGCGACGTTCGAGGAGACCTGCTACCTGCTGTGGCACGGCCGCCTGCCGAACCGGGCGGAGCTAGGCGACCTGCAGTCCCAGCTCGCCGCCGCCCGCCAGCTGCCCGAATCCATCATCCGGCTGATGAACATGCTGCCGCCGTCGGACGGGATGGACGCGCTGCGCACGCTGACCTCGGCGCTGGGCCACTACGACCCGGAGGCGCACGATAACTCGGCGGCCGCGTCGTATCGCAAGGCGGTGCGCCTGACCGCGCAGGTCGCCAGCCTGGTGGCCACCTGGGGCCGCATGCAGCAGGGCGGCGGGCCGATTGCGCCGGACCCGGCTATGGGGCACGCGGCGAATTTCCTCTACATGCTCTTTGGCACGCGGCCGAACGCCACCGCGATCCGCGCGATGGACATCGCGCTCACGCTGCACGCCGATCACGAACTGAACGCGTCCACCTTCGCCGCCCGCGTCGCGGCGGCGACGCTCACCGACATCCACTCGGCGATTGTCGCCGGCATCGGCACGCTCAAAGGTCCGCTCCACGGCGGCGCCAACGCCGAAGTGATGAAGATGCTGATTGAGATCGGCCCCGACGCGCCGGGCGATCGCATCGACGCGTTCGTGAAGGGCAAGTTCGCGCGCAAGGAGAAGATCCCCGGTTTCGGCCATCGCGTCTATCACACCGAGGATCCGCGGGCGACGCACTTGCGGCAGATGTCGAAGGAGCTCGGGCACCAGGCCGGCAACACCCGGTGGTTCGAGATGAGCGAGCGCATCGAGGCGCTGGTGAAGGCGGAAAAGAAGCTCTATCCGAACGTGGACTTCTATTCGGCGTCCACTTATTACACGATGGGCATCGCCATCGATCTCTACACGCCGATGTTCGCGGTCAGCCGCATCAGCGGCTGGACGGCGCACGTGCTCGAGCAGTACGCGAACAACCGGCTGATTCGCCCGCGCGCCGACTACACCGGCCCTAACTATCCCCAGACCTGGATTCCCCTGGAACAGCGCTGATCACCTGCAGGTGGGCCTTGGTGGCGCCGTTGACGGCGCCGAGTGGAATCGATCGATCGAACGTCGCGAATGATCCGCCTGCCATCTTCGCGAGTCCCAGGAGATAGATGTCGGTCACCTGCTTGTGGCCGCGAATCAGCGAGGCATTGAAGACCCGCTCGTCGGTCAAGGTCAGCGTGTCGGCCCAGAAGTGATGCTGTCCGCTCTGGCGGAGCGCGGCCAGCTTGTGCGCGATAGCGATCGGCCGGTTCGGTGGGTTGGCAAACGACCGGTTGGTGACGACCCGGACGAAGCCGTTCTCGGTCAAGGGGCAGGTGGCCCATCCCGCAAGCCGCTGATCCGCGAACCAGTCGTGGGCGATCTCGTGGTGGACGTGCCGTGGCTCGAACAGCGCAATCAGGACGTTGACGTCGATGAGCGCGACCACGGTCTACTCTTCATCCAGTAACTGATTGATGAACTCCACCGTGATCGGCGGAGAACCAGCAGGCCTGGGCGGGAGCAGCGGCACACCGTTCCGCACCTTGGCCGTCCGCTTCGCGGGCGCCAACCCTTTTCTCGCCAGCCCTGACAGGACCTTGCCGGCGGTCAACCCGTTCGCCAGCGCGATTTCCTTCACGGCGAGCAGCACATCGTCATCAATGTCCACGGTGGTCCTCACCCGTCCAGCATCACGCATCACGCATCAGATGTCAAGATCTTGGCGGTGGCCGGTGCTAACCTGGCTCGACGAGGCCGTGTCTCCCGATGGCCGCCGCGGTCTCGCCGCCCACGTCGGGCCGGCAGTGAGCTAGCGGAGACCTTCGAAATACGCGAACATCGAACCCCATGCATCGGCGTTCTTGGCGAGCCCGCCATGGCCGCCCGTGGGGTCTTCGTAAAGCCGCTCGACGGTGCCGCCGTATGCGGTGATGAACGTTCGCGCCTCCTTCATCCCGTCACACATCGGGAATCCGTTCTGGCTGTCCAGGGCTCCGCAGTACATCCAGAACCTCGCACCGCGATAGGCGGTGGTCTCCCCTCTGGCGACAATGGCTTCCATCGTTTGGACCATCGGCATGCCGGGCGTCCACGAGCCGGAGTTGCTGCCCATTGCGGTGAAGAACCGGCGGTCCTTTAGATCGAGGTAGGTCACCGGAAAGGTGTTGGCCGACCCGCGCGAGAAGCCGACCATGAACATGGTGGGTGTTCCAAAGTCGCACGACCGCCGCAGGTCATCGATCATCGTCTTGATGTTCGAGTAGATCGCCGCGTCTTCGTCGTGGACGCCGGTGGCATCGTCCACGTATTTCAAGCCCACATACGCCCATCCCCTGGACGAGAGAATGTCTTTCCAGTCCACCGACCATTCGATTTCAGGCGAGCCGCCCGTGCCGTGCAGACCCACGAAGACGCGGCGAGGAGACGCGGTCGCCCAGGTCGTCGGGAACCAGGCCGCGAAGTAGCGGTTGCTCACGGCGCGGACGCCGCCGCCGGCGGCGTAAAGCGCCTCGCGTTGCGAGGCCACGGAGCCCGCCGCCGGCGTCACGCCGCTGGCGCGCTGGGTGCCCGCCCAGGCCGAACAGGAGGTCGGCGGGGTGACCGTGACGACGGCAGCCGTCGTCGTGGTAGTGGCGGTAGTCGTGGGCGAGGTCGGGGTGCCGTTGCCGCACCCGGCGGCCGTCACCAGGACGGCGGCGGCAGCGGAGAGGATCAGGCGATGGCGGTTCATGCCTGGTTTGACCGTGGGGATCCGCCGGAGGTTACAGCGGCGCCCTACTGCGGCCAGCCCGTGGCCGGCAGGCCCTTGAAGACCTTCAGCGCGTTCTTGTAGTACACCTTTTTCAGCACGTCATCTGGCAGCGCCATGCCGTACAGCTTCCAGAAGGCGTGGTAGTCGCGGTAGTAGTCGAAGTACTCGTCGGCCGTCTCGAAGACGCGCCAGTAGTACGGGTACTCGTCCGGCTGGAACGAGTCCTTGCCGAACATGATGCGGTCCTGGTATTTCGTGAAGAACTCGCGCGCGGCCCTGGGCTGGCGGCCGAGGTCGTAGAGAATCGCGCCGGCTTCGATCGTCACGTTCGGAAAATCGTCCAGCATCTTCGCGGCGCGGGCCAGATCGTTGGCGTGCCAGCCGAAGTGTGCCGCGACAAAGCGTGTCTTCGGATGCTTGCGGTAGACGTTGTTGCGTTCGGTGATCAACTGCTCGAACGTCACCTGGCCCGGCTGGTTGTTGCGCCGATCCGCGAACAGCGACAGTTCCAGCCAGCGTTCGTTCTTGAAGTCCTGCGGCTGGAAGAACTCCTGCGGTTCGGCGGTGTGGATGAACGCCGGCACGTCGAGCCGCGCGAAGGCTTCCCACAGCGGGTCCAGTTCCGGGTCGTCAACCTTGAGGCGCGAGCCATCCGGCTTGGTGGTGCGGAGGCCGAACTGCTTGCCGACTTCGCCCACGCCGATGGCGCCGGCCTTGATGTCCGCTTCCAGCTGCCTGGCGGCGCGCTCGCCCCACCCCGGTCCGACATTCCGGAAGTCCACACCAGCCAGCACGCGGAAGCGCTCCTTGTGCGGGCTGGAGTTGACGGCCTCGAGCGTGCGCGTCAGGCGTTCGCCGGAGACGTTCTCGGCCACCAGCATCACGCGCAGGTTCAGCGAGTCCATCACCGAGACGATACGGTTGATCTGATCGGGAGTGGTGAGCGCGCCCGGATGACCGTGGACGTCAACGGCCGGGAACTTCGCCTTGGGCACCTTGTGCTCGGCGGTGACCAGGGTGGACCGCGGCCGGTAGTCAAGGATGCTCGGCGGCGGCTCCGACGGGGCCTGGCAGCTGCCCGGCCTGACTTCGGTGGTGCCCGGCGGGCATTCCTGCCCCGGCGTCATGCGGGTGCCGCCCCGCATGCCCTGCGCGGCGAGCGCGGCGGTGACGACAACGGGCGCGAGAACGGCGAGGATCACACGGGATTTGTTCATGGATGACTGCTGCCTGAACGGGTTGCTTCACCATCTCACAATTGGTGGCGCCGATCCAGTTGGCTACGTCATGGCGGCTACATGACGACGCCGGCGTAGCGGAACTGCTCGATCTCGTCCCCGCTGTATCCCATCTCGGCCAACACCGCGTCGGTATGCTCGCCCAGCATGGGCCCGCGCCCGCGCGGATTGAGCGGCGTGGCCGACATCTTGATGGGCGTGCCCAGCGTGCGCAAGCGCCCGAGCGTCGGATGATCGACGTCCACGGTCATCTCCCGCGCCAGCGCCTGCGGTGTCGTCAGCGCGTCCTGGTAGTTGAGGATCGCACCGCACGGGATGCCGGCGGCGTCCAGCCGCTCGAGCCACTCCGCCCGGGGCGCGGTCGCGGTGATTGCGTCAATCAGGGCCGCCAGCTCGGTCCGGTGCCGCACGCGCACGTGATCGGTGGAGAACCGCGAGTCGGTGATCCACTCGGCATGCCCGAGCAGCTCGGCCAGCTTGGCGAAATTGCGGTTATTGGCGGCGCCCACGGTGATGTGCCCGTCGGCACAGCGGAACGCCTGGTAGGGCGCGGTCATCCGGTGCGCCGACCCGAGAGGCCCGGGCACCTGTCCACTGGTGAAGTAGTCGGTGACCTCCCACACGGACAAGGCGAGCCCGGCATCGACGAGGGAGGTATCGATGTGCTGGCCGCGCCCGGATTGCGCCCGGTGGTGCAGCGCGCCGAGGATGCCGATCAGCGCAAACAGCCCCGCGCCGAGGTCGGTGATCGGCACGCCGGCCTTGACGGGCGGACCGTCGGGCGCGCCGGTGACGGACATGATGCCCGACAGGCCTTGCGCGATCAGGTCGAAGCCGCCCTTTGACGCCCAGGGCCCGGTCTGGCCGTGCCCGGAGATCGAGGCGTAGATCAGCCGCGGGTTCTCCGCCGACAGGGCCGCATAGTCCAGGCCGAGCCGCCCCATCACCCCGGGCCGGTAGTTCTCCACGAGGATGTCGGCGCCGCGGGCCATGCGCGTGAACACCGCGCGGCCCTTCTCTTTCGTGAGATCGAGCACCATGCCCAGCTTGCCGCGGTTCACGGCATTGAACGCGGCGCTGTCGTTACCCCTGGCGCCGGCCATGGCCCGCGTCGAGTCGCCGGCGGGCGGCTCCACTTTAATCACGCGCGCGCCCATGTCCGCCAGTAACATCGCGCAATACGGGCCGGCCATGACCTGCGTCGTATCGAGAACCACTATGCCTTCGAGCAACCTAGCCTGGGACATCAACGGATCCGTCGGAGTGGTGACATTCAATCGTCCCGAGTCGCGCAACGCGCTGACGTGGGACATGTACGACGCGCTCGTCACGGCGTGCGACACCGCCGAGGCGGCCGGCGACGTGCGCGTCCTCATCATACGCGGAGCCGGGGGCGCCTTCGCCGCCGGGACCGACATCTCGCAGTTCCGCGAGTTCGCCAACGGTGACGCCGGCGTCGCCTACGAACGCCGGCTCGACGCGGTGATCGATCGGATCGAGCGCGTCCGCATCCCGACCATCGCCGAAGTGGACGGCGCCGCCGTCGGCGGCGGCTGCGCGATCGCGATGGCCTGCGACCTTCGCATCTGCTCCGAGCGGGCCAGTTTCGGCGTGCCGGTGGCCCGCACGCTGGGCAACTGCCTGTCGATCGCGAATACGGCGCGGATGGTGGACCTGCTGGGCGTGGCGTTGACGAAAGAGCTGTTGCTGACCGGCCGCCTGGTTGACGCGAACGAGGCCTACCAGCGCGGCCTGGCCACCCTGGTGCTGCCGGTGGAGCAACTGGCAGGGGAAACCATCAAGATCGCCACCGAGCTGTCGACGCGAGCGCCGAGCACGATTATGGCGACCAAGGCCATGCTGTTGCGGTTGCGCGAGCATCGCCGGCCGGCGTCGGCGCCGGCCGACGACATCCTGCGGGCGTGCTATGGCAGCGCCGACTTCAAAGAGGGTGTGGCCGCATTTCTAGAGGGGCGCAAGCCCCGGTTCTGAAAACGACACCGGGTGTGTTTTTCAGAGGGTCCTCCCGAAAAACACACCCGGTGTCGTTTTCAGAACAGCACCCAGCAGATCAGCGCGCCCACCACCACCATCGACAACCCCCACGCCAGGAGCTGGTTGAACAGTTTTTTCGAATCGCCCTCAGGCGGCAGGGCGGCGATGCACAGCGCGCCGATCGTTGACAGCGGCGACAGGTCCACCAGGTGGCCGCCGACGTTCATGGCCGAGGCGATGGCGAGCGGATCCGCGCCGAGCTGCGTTGCCAGCGCGGGCACCGTGGGGAGGAACGCCGGCAGCACGACCCCCGAGGTGCTGCTATAGGCCGAGACCACGCCCGTCACGAACGCAATCGTCAGCGTGACGGTGCCCGGTGTCGAGATCTTCGCGAGCAGGTCGGCAAACAGCGACATGCCCTGGGTCTTTTCCAGCACGCCAATCAGCACCGTGACGCCGCACACCAGGATCACGACGCCCCAGGGCATCTTCTTAATGGCCTCCTTCTCGTGACCGGGCCGGAGCAGGGAGAGCAGCGCCGCCCCGGTCAGCGCCGCCATGCCCACCTGCATTTCGAAGACCACCACCACGATCACGAGCGTCGTCAGGATGGCCAGCGTCACCCAGTGGATCCACTCGAACGGTTCGCTGTCGACGAGTTCACTGTCTCCGCGCGCGCCGGCCTGGTCGCTCTGTGACACCAGGCGCGCCACTGGCCGCTTGGTAAACAGCTTCCAGCCGCCGAACAGGAAGTAGGCGGCGAAGGTCACGATCGCGTGAGCCAGCAGGTTGTTCGCGTAGGTCTGGAGTTCATGCCCGGGCAGGCCGATGCGGTCCATGATGCCGTTGACGATGACGCCGGTCGGCGCAAACGGCGAGAGGGCGCCCGCCTGCGCGCCATTGCCGACCATCAGCGCCATCAGGAATGGCGGCACCGCCGCGCGCGCGCCCACGGCCATGGCCATCGGCGCCAGGATGGCGGTGGTCCCGATGTTGCCCGGCCCGATGCTCGACAGGCCGAGGGCGATCAGGAAGAACATCACCGGGATCACCCCGGCGTTGCCGCGGCACAGCCCCACGGCGCGGGTGGCGATGCGCCCGAGCGTGCCGTTGACGTTGGCGATGCCGAAGAGCAGGGTCACGCCCACCAGGGTGAGGAACAACTGGATGGGAAAGGTGCCGATCACCGCGTTGAGCGGCAGGCCGACGAGATATACGCCGACGATCCACGCGAAGGCGAGTGAGACCACGCCCACGTTGACGCTGGTCACGATACTGAGCGTGACGGCAATCACCAGCGCCACCAGCGAAATCCACGCAAGGTTCATCGGATCTCCTCCAGGAGCGAACTGAGCAGCACGGCCGGGTGCACGGCGCGCACTCCCGTGAAGTGGGCGACCTGGTGCCGGCACGACGTGCCGCCGGCGACCAGGATGGATCGATCGTCGAGCGCGCGCGCGGCGGGCAGCAGCTTGCGCTCGCCGATCGCCTGCGACACGTCGTAATGATCCCTGGAATAGCCGAACGACCCCGCCATGCCGCAGCACCCGGCCTCGAGGTCGGTGACCTGCGCGCCGGGGATGCGGGCGAGCAACGCTTTGGCCGGCGCCGCCAGGCCCATCGACCGCTGATGACAGTGCGGATGCAATTGAATCCGGGCCGGTCCGCTCTTGAGCGGCAACCGCGCGCGACCGGCCGCCAGTTCCCGTTCGAGATATTCCTCGAACAGCACCGACGCCCGCGCAATCACCTGCGCGCGGCGCTGCAGCTCGCCGCGCAGCAGGCCGGGCGCGTCTTCTCGCACCGCCGACAGGCAGCTGGGCTCGACGAACACGATCGCGGTGCCGCGCGCGGCGAGGTCGTAGAGCGCGTGAACGTTGGCCGCGGCTTGCCGCCGTGCTTCGCGCAGCAGCCCCTGCGAAATCAGCGGCCGCCCGCAGCAGAGGTTGGGCGCCAGTGTGGCGCCGAGGCCGGAGGCGTCGAGTACCTCGACCGCCGCGACGCCGATGTCCGGCTCCTCGAACTCGGTGAAGGTATCGGCGAACAGGGCCGCCTTCGGTTCGCTGACCGGCGAGTGATGGCGAGCCAGCCGCTTTCGCAACGTGCGGCGCGTCCACCGCGGCAGGGGGCGGCGGCGATCGAGGCCTAACGCCGCCTCCGCCATCCACCTCGCCGGCGCGCTGCCGCTGATCGCGTTCGACAGCGGCGCCAGCCGGCTGCCCCACTCCGCGGCCGACCGCGCGTTGCCGAACACCAGCGCGCCGGCGGACAGGCCATGACGCTCCCAGTAATCAGCCAGGAACTCGCTTTTGAACCTGGCGACATCGACGCCCACCGGACACTCGGACTTACAGGCGCGGCATTCCAGGCACAGGTCGAGCACCTCGTGCACGCCCTGGTCGGTGAGCGCCGCCTCGCCCAGGCGGCCGGTCATCGCCAGCCGCAACACGTTGGCGCGTCCGCGGGTTGAATGCGCTTCGTCGCGCGTCACCATGTACGACGGGCACATCGTCCCCTCGCGGGTCTTGCGGCACAGGCCGACGCCGCTGCACATTTCCACCGCGCGGCCGAACCCGCCGTGCTCCGAGTAGTCGAAGAACGTGGCCGGGCTGGGCGTCTCGTATCCGGCGCCGAATCGCAGGTGCGAGGTAATCGGCGGCGTGTCAACGATGCGGCCGGGATTGAAGAGGCTGTTGGGATCGAATGTGCGCTTGACGTCGCGGAAGGCCTGGTAGAGCTCCGAGCCGAACATCCGCTCGTTGAAGGCGCCGCGCACGAGGCCGTCACCGTGCTCGCCCGACAGCGCGCCGCCAAACTCGAGGACCAGGTCGGCCACCTCGCTGGCAATCGCCTCGAAAGTCGCGACTCCCCGCGCGGTCTTGAGGTTGACGACCGGCCGGACGTGCAGGCAGCCGACCGAGGCGTGGGCGTAGACGCCGGCCACGGTGTCGTGCCGCCGGACGATGCCGACGAAGCGATCGATGTAGTCGCGAAGCTTCTCCGGTGCGACGGCGGTGTCTTCGACAAAGGAAATCGCCTTGCCGTCCGACTTCATCGCCGTCGACAGCCCGAGCGCGGCTTCGCGGAAGCTCCAGATGCGGGCCTGCGCCGCGGGATCGGTCACCTGGCGGCAACGGCACGAGATGCCGGCGCCGCGCAGGTCGCGCTCAACGGCGTCGAGCCGGCCGATCAGTTCGTCGGGATGCTCGCCGTAAAACTCGACGCACAGGAGCGCCGACCCGTCGCGGTCGATCATCGAGCGCCGCTGCGCCTCGAGCACCGCGTGACCCTGGGCGTGGCTGAGGATGAAGTCGTCCATCACCTCGACCGCCGACGGCTGGTGCGCGAGGATCAGCGGCGTGGCGCCCAGGGCCTCGAGCAACTCGTCGAACTCGACGGTGAGCACGGCCTTGCTCGCGGGCAGGGCTACCAGCCCGATCCTGGCCTCGACGATGAAGCCCAGTGTGCCCTCCGAGCCGACGAGGATGCGGGTGAGATCGACGGGATGGTCCGGATCGACGAAGGCGTCGAGGTTGTAGCCGCCGACGCGGCGCAGGACCTTGGGAAACCGCCGCTCGATCTCGGCGGCGTGGCGGCGGCCGAGCGCCGGCACGGTCCGATAAGCGCGGGCCTCGATGCTGTCGCCTCTTCGCGCCTCGTCCAGTTGCGCCGGGGTCAGCGGCCGCAGGTGCGCGAGCTGGCCATCCGACAGCACGACCCGCTGCTCGCGGACGTGATCGATGGTCTTGCCGTAGACGATCGACCGGGCGCCGCTCGAGTTGTTGGCCATCATGCCGCCGATGGTGGCGCGGCTGGCCGACGACACGTCGGGGGCGAAGCGCAGGTTGAACCGCCGCAGTTCGGCGTTCAGGTCGTCGAGCACCACGCCGGGTTCGACGCGCGCCCACCGCTCGTCGGCGTTGATCTCGAGGATGCGGTTGAGATGCTTGGAGGTGTCGAGCACCAGGCCGGCGCCGATCGCCTGGCCGGCCTGCGAGGTGCCGCCGCCGCGAGGGGTGATCGACACGCCATGCCGGGCCGCGATGTTCACCGCCTGCGCCACGGCTTCAGCGGAGCGGGGGATGACGACGCCCAGCGGCTCGATCTGGTAGACGCTGGCGTCGGTCGAGTAGAGCGCGCGCGAGACGCGATCGAAGCGGACCTCGCCATCGACGGCCGAGGCCAGCTCGTGTCGCAAGGCCTCGCTCATGACTACTGGCTCTTGCCGCGCGCCGCGATCGACCACACGCCCTCGAGGCGGTCGCCGCGCAGGGCGTAGAGGTGGTCGTACAGGTTCACCGTTGGATCGCAGTGCGGGGGAATGAACTCAATGCGGTCGCCGACCTTGAGCGCGCGGGACGCGCCGGCCAGGTTCAAGCGGCCGTGTTCGTCGCCCGCCCACCCATAGGTGATTCCCGGCAGGTCCACCGGTGCCGGCGTGAACGGCCGATCGGTGGAGAACGCCTTGTAGCCGCCGTCAACGATGGCAAAACCGGGCGGCGTCGAGACCACGGTGGTGACCACGGTCAGCGCGTTCTTGAAGTCGCGGTACTCGGGACCGTCGGGTCCGCCGATGCGTCCGTAGTCGATGTCCATGAACACGAAGCTGCCCGGCTGCAGCTCGGTCACGCCCGGGTTTTCGGAGTCGAACCGGTAGGTGCCCGTGGAGCCGCCCGTGACCATTGGACACGGGGTGCCGTCACGTTCGATCAGCATCCGCGTCTCGGCGGCCCTGGCCATCGAGCCGTCCGTGCGCGCCCGCCGCGCCTCGAACGGCGTGGTGTGCGCGGCGTCGCCGTCGTAGGACTGCAAGCCGGCGAGGTTCAGGCCGGGCAGCGAGGCGATCACCCTGGCGAGCGCCAGCGCGGGCTCCCCGGGCAGCACGCCGGTGCGGCCGAAGTACAGATCGATCGCGACCTCGACCTTGAC
The DNA here is from genome assembly GCA_964355095.1 of uncultured Acidobacterium sp. Lineage (GTDB taxonomy): Bacteria > Acidobacteriota > Vicinamibacteria > Vicinamibacterales > UBA2999 > 12-FULL-67-14b. The sequence continues at coordinate 7,826 of CAYHCX010000028.1, read as the reverse complement.
GCCGGCCGCTTTCGCCGCCGCGTTCAGCTCGTGGACATTGTCCGCATCGTCAACACAGAAAATGGTGTCGGGCGCCCGCGCCGCCAGCGCGACGGCGCGGGCGATCTTGGCGCGGCCAATCACCGCCGTCGTGATCAGCAGGCCGGGGATGCCGTGGTCGGCGAACACTTCCGCCTCGCTGAGCCGCGCCGCGCAGCAGCCCGCGGCGCCGGCATTGATCAGCGCGCGGGCCACCTGCGGGCACTTGTGGGTCTTGCCGTGCGGGCGAAAAGCCTTGCCTCGCGTCCGGAGGTGCGCGGCCATGGTCGCGATGTTCGATTCAAACGCATCGAGATCGAGCAGCAGGGCAGGAGTGGGGATGTCGCCACGAAATTGCATCGATTGCGAATGCTAGCACTACTTCCTCGACCGGATCGCCTCGATGACGAAGCTCGTTGACGGCGCGGCTCCCGACATCACCACCTTCACGCCGCGCCCGGCCCTGGTCAGTTCGCGCGCAGTTCGCGGTTGTGGGTTGCCGGAATGCCTGTCCACATCACCGCTGCGAGCAGGAACGCCGCGCCGGTAATGGCAAACGCCACGCCGAATCCCCGCGTGCCCGCCATCGACCCGACGACGAACGGAGCAGCGGCACTGGCGATGCGGCCGACGTTGTAGCAGACGCCCGCCGCCGTCGCGCGCACGGCGGTCGGGTACAGTTCGGCGATGACGGCGCCGAAGCCACTGTAGTAGCCGGTGCCGAAGAAGGCGACGAAGGGGCCGAGCACCAGCAACAGCGCCGGCGTGCGAATCACACCGTACAGCGGCAGCAGCAAGCTGGCCATCAGGACATAGATCACGTAGGCGCGCTTGCGGCCAATCGCGTCCGCCACGTAGCCGAAGCTGATGTAGCCGAACCACATGCCCGCCTGCATCGCGATCACGAACCACGACATGGCGGACGACGACAAGCCGATGCCGCCGCGATCGACCGGCAGATTCAGGTAGGCCGGCACCCAGAGGTTCAGCCCCCACCAGCCAAACAGGGTGCAGGCGTTCATCAGGATGATGAACACCGTGACCCGCGCCATGCCGGGCGCGAACAGCACGCTGACGCGGCCGCGGGCTTCGGGCGCGGTCTGGTGCCACATCGCGGGCTCTTCCACATTGCGGCGGATCCAGAGTGTGAACACCGCGGGCAGCACGCCGACGAAGAACACGCCGCGCCAGCCCCAGAACGGCATCACGACGAGGTTGACCGCCGCCGCCAGGGCGTAGCCAATGGCCCATGAACTCTGCACGAAGGCGAGGGCCTTGCCGCGGTGTCGCGCCGGAAAGGTCTCGGAGATCAGGGCCACGCCGGTGGCCCACTCGCCGCCCATGCCGAAGCCGAGCAGGATTCGGAACACCGCCAGTTGCGGCACGGTCTGCGCAAATCCGCACGCCGCGGTGAAGATCGAATAGGTGAGTATCGCCGCCATCAGCGCGCGCTTGCGGCCAATGCGATCGGCAATCACGCCAAACGCCACGCCCCCAACCGCTGCTGCCAACAGCGTGAGGGCTCCCAATTGGCCGGCCACCGCCGTGGTGAGCTGCAGCGCGGGGTCCTGCAGGAGCGACGCCAGCACCAGCGAGTAGAGCATCACGTCGAACGAGTCGAGCATCCAGCCGAGCGACGCGGCAACGAATGCACGGCGGGCGCTGGTGTCGGCCTCGTGCCACCAGGCCAAGGGACCGTCGGCAGAGGCGGCGGCCCGGGGCGAAATCACGGGTTCATCGTGTGGGCGCATTGGTCTGTGCCGCGAAGTGTACACGCGATGACGCGGCGGCGGTTACCCCCGAGGGCGCGCGGGGGGCGTGCTAGGATTCGCGCCATGCGACGAGACACGATTGCGGTTCTGCTAGCCATCGCCCTGGCGGTGCCCATCGCCCAGCCCTCCGGAGCCGTCAGCGCCCAGGCGGCCGAGGTGTTCGCCGCCATTGACCGCGGCTTCGACGACTACCGGCTCGACGCGCACATTCCGGGCATGGTTTACGGCGTGGTGATGGACGGCCGGCTCGTGCACGTGAAGGGGCTGGGCATCCAGGATCTCGAGTCGAAGCGCCCGGTGTCGGCCGAGACGCTGTTCCGCATTGCCTCAATGACCAAGGCGTTCACGGCGCTGTCGATCCTGAGCCTCCGTGATGCCGGGCGCCTGTCGCTCGAGGCGCCGGCGGAGACCTACATCCCCGAAATTCGCGAGTGGCGGTACCCGACCGAAGACTCGCCGCGGATCCGTGTCCGCGACCTGCTGACCCATACGGCCGGCCTGGTCACCGACGACCCGTGGGGCGATCGGCAGACACCGCTGCCTGACGCCGAGTTCACGCGGCTGCTGCGCCAGGGAGTGCCGTTCACGCGCCCCCCGGGCACGGCGATGGAGTACTCGAACCTCGGCTACGCGATGCTCGGCCGGGTCATCACGAACGTGGCGCAGCAACCATTCAAGGACTACATCGAGCGGCTCCTGCTGACCCCGCTCGGCATGACGTCTTCCGGCTTCGAGGTCACTCAGGCGCCGGCCGCGCGGCGGGCGCTCGGCTATCGATGGGAAGACGCGGCGTGGCTCCTGGAGCCGACCATGGCCCACGGCGCGTTCGGCGCCATGGGTGGGTTGCAGACCAGCGCCAACGACTACGCGAAGTACGTCGCCTGGTTGCTGTCGGCGTGGCCCGCGCGCGACGGTGCCGATACCGGTCCGGTGAAGCGGGCCTCGGTGCGCGAGCTCGCGCAGGGCGCGAACTTCCCAACCGTGCGCCAGCGCGCCGGCAAGAGCGGTGCGCAGGCGTGCCGGCAGGCTGCCACATACGGAATGGGCATGTATGTGGCCCCTGACTGCGACCTTGGGCTGACGCTCTCTCACGGTGGCGGCTATCCCGGCTATGGCTCGCACGTGCTGCTGCTGCCCGACCATGACGTCGGCATTTTTGCGTTTGCCAATCGCACCTACGCCGGGCCACGCGCGCCGGTGTGGGATGCGGCGGTTGCGCTTCACCGCGCGGGGTTATTGAAGACCCGGCCCACCAGCGGCGACGAGTCGCTCTCGACCGCTTATGGCGCCGTGGGCCGGATCTACACGGCGGGCAGCGTCACCGCGGCGGGCGATGCGCTGGCGATGAACTTCCTGATGGATCGATCCGCCGACGGTTGGGCGCGCGACCTCGCCAGCCTGAAGGCGCAGGTCGGCGCCTGCGAGACCACGTCGCCTATCGCCGCCACCGGCGCGCTGTCCGGCGACTTCACGTGGCGCTGCGCGAATGGCCGGGTGAAGGGCTCGCTGCTGTTGGCGCCGGCCAATCCGCCTCAGATCCAGTCGCTGAGCCTGACCCGCGCGACGCCCTGACCGCGCCCGCGATCAGCGATCCCAGCCGTCGAATTCGAGACGGTTCGCCCGCAGCGCGTCGCGCACCACGCCGGGCAGCACGCCGGCGCGGCGCGCGTCGTTCAGGGCGCTCCGCATCGCCGTGGCCACGCGGGTGGCTTCCTGTTGAAACGCGGTGAGGAACGTGCCGCACGACCCCGCCGGCACTTGCGCCGTGGTGATCGCGCGCGGCGACAGCATGACGAACCACTCGCGGCTGGACGAGCCCGGGAGCGCGGTGGTGTAGCAGGACAGGCGGAAGCGCCGCCACTCGGCGTCGAGTGCATCCGCCGTCGCCGACAGACGCACCGTGGTTGCGAGAAAGGTGCGCTGGCCAACGTCGAGGGCGCGCTCCGACTCCGACTGCACCGCCGGGGTCAGCGACTTCAGCTCGTTCATGGCCAGCGGCGCCGACGCCGGACCGGCTGGACGGCCTTCGATGATTGCGCGGGCGTGGTCGATGGCCACCGCGAAGTTGAGGCCCTGCTGATCGCGGTAGCCCATGGTGGTGATGCCGATGGCGACGCCGTTGCGGTCGAGCAAGGGGCCGCCACTGTTCCCGGGGTTGGCCGCCGCGTCGGTCTGCACCAGGGTGGCGTTGCCCGATTGCCGCACGCCGCTGACGATGCCGCGCGTGACGCTGTTCTGGAGCGTGCCGAGCGCGGAGCCGATCGTGATCACTTCCTGGCCCGGCCGCAGCGTATTGGCCGAGCCCATCGGGATGACCACCTGTCCCGCGACCGGCGCCATCACCTTCAGCACGGCGATGTCGAAGGCCGGCGACCGCTGGTCAACGCGCGCCGTGACCGTGGTGCCGTCGATGCGGCGCAACTTCACGACCGCGTCATCCTTGACGACGTGGACGTTGGTGATGACGGTGTCGGGCCGCACGAAGAACCCGCTGCCGCTGCCCGCCGACGTTTCGACGAGCACCACGGCGGGCATGACCCGGCTGACGACGTCTTCCAGTGACGTTGGGGCGGCGAGCGCGGCGGCAGGTTCCGCCGCGGCCGGGGCGGCGTCGGGCGCCGGCGTGCCGGCCTTGGCCAGGGCGGCGTCCCACGCGCGGCGCTCAGCCGACGAACCGGATCCGGTGGCGGCGGCCGGCGGCGTCATGAGCCCGCCTTCAATGGTTCCCGGCCGAGTGACCTGGGTCGGTATGTCGGCTGCCGGCGGCCGCGAGAACGACCAGTAGGCCGCGCCGGCCAGCACGGCGACCAACCCGGCGGCGGTCGCGAGAGTGGCCAGCGGCAGGCCGCCGTTCGAACCCTCCAACTCCGGCTCAACCGGGCCAAGGCCGGGCATTCCCGCGCCGCATCGGCAGGTGTTCACCGCCCTGGGCACACGACGGCCGCAGGCGGGGCAGAGGCGGCTGAGCCCGGAGCCCAGGTCAGGCATGAGTCATAATAGTCAGGATCCGCCTTCGCGCCAGCCGTCTACGCCTTCGCGTCTGGCGCTATGGCGGGACAAGTCGCCCGGCACAGGACCAGAATCTTCAGTGAATCAGCCCCACATCCGTAATTTCGCGATCATCGCGCACATCGACCACGGCAAGTCGACGCTGGCCGATCGATTCCTCGAGGTCACCGGCGCGCTGCAGATGCGCGAGATGTCGGCGCAGGTGCTCGACAGCATGGACCTCGAGCGCGAGCGCGGCATCACCATCAAGGCCCACCCGGTCCGGCTGAATTACACCGCCAAGGACGGCAAGACCTACGTGCTCAACCTGATCGACACGCCCGGGCACGTCGACTTCAGCTACGAGGTCACCCGGTCGCTGGCGGCGTGCGAGGGCGCGCTGCTGCTGGTGGATGCCTCGCAGGGCGTCGAGGCGCAGACGCTGGCGAACGCCTATCTGGCGGTGGAGAACAACCTCGAGATCATTCCCGTGATCAACAAGATTGACCTGCCCAGCGCGCAGCCGGACGAGGCGCGGCGGCAGATTGAGGACATCATCGGCCTCGACGGCGACACCGCCATTCTCGCCAGCGCCAAGGAAGGCATCGGCGTCGTCGACATTCTCGAGGCGATCGTGACGCGGCTGCCGCCGCCGGAGGGCGACCCGGCGGCGCCGCTCAAGGCGCTGATCTTCGACTCGTGGTACGACTCGTATCGCGGCGTGGTGATCGTCGTGCGCGTGCTCGAGGGCACCATTCGCGCCGGCATGAAAGTCACGCTGATGAACACCAGACAGGACCACGAAGTGGAAACACTTGGTGTGTTCACGCCGAAGGCCGTGCCGATGGAGCAGCTCGGACCCGGGGAGGTCGGCTTCATCGCGTGTGGTATCAAGGTGGTGTCGGACGCGCAGATCGGCGACACCGTCACCGAGACCGACCGCCCCACCCTCGCGCCGTTCCCGGGCTTCAAGGAACTGAAGCCGATGGTGTTCGCCGGCCTCTATCCGGTGGAAAGCCACCAGTACGCCGAACTGCGCGAGTCGCTGGAGAAACTGCGGCTGAACGACGCGGCGTTCTTCTTCGAGCCGGAAACCTCGGTGGCGCTCGGCTTCGGCTTCCGCTGCGGCTTCCTCGGTCTGCTGCACATGGAGATCGTGCAGGAGCGGCTCGAGCGCGAGTTCAACATGGACCTGGTCACGACGGCGCCCGGCGTGCTGTATCGCGTGACCAGGACCGACGGCGCGGTGGTCGAGATCGACAGCCCCGCCAAGCTGCCCGAGGCCGGGCACATCAGCAAGATCGAGGAGCCGGTGATCACGGCGATGATCCTGACCCCGGCCGAGTTCGTCGGCGCCATCCTGCGGCTGTGCCAGGACAAGCGCGGCGTGCAGAAGCAACTCGAGTTCAAGGCTGCCGATCGCGTGCTGATCACCTACGAGCTGCCGTTCAACGAGGTAGTGCTCGACTTCTACGACCGCCTCAAGACCATCTCGCGCGGCTACGCGTCGCTCGACTACCACGTCACCGGCTACTGGGAATCGCCACTGGTCAAGCTCGACATCCTGGTCAACGCCGAGCCGATCGACGCGCTGTCGATCATCGTCCACCGCGACCGTGCCTACGATCGCGGCCGGTTGCTGGCGTCGAAGATGCGCGAACTGATCCCGCGGCAGATGTTCGAGGTCGCCATCCAGGCCGCCATCGGCGCCCGCATCATCGCCCGCGAGTCGGTCAAGGCGCTGCGCAAGAACGTGCTGGCCAAGTGTTACGGCGGCGACATCTCGCGCAAGCGCAAGCTGCTCGAGAAGCAGAAGGAAGGCAAGAAGCGCATGAAGCGCGTCGGCACCGTGGACATCCCGCAGGAAGCGTTCCTGGCGGTCCTCAAGATTGGAGACGAGTAGCCGTGACCGAGGCGACCTTCCAGAAATCCACCCTGCGCGAGTACTTCGAGTCGGTCGTGGTCGCCGTCATCCTCGCGCTGTTCGTGCGCACGTTCGTCTTCCAGGCCTTCAAGATTCCGACCGGGTCGATGAAGCCCAACCTGCTGGTGGGCGATCACCTGCTCGTCAACAAGTTCATCTTCGCGCCCGCGGCCGGCGCCCTCGAACGCGCCCTCCTGCCGATGCGCCCGATTGAGCGCGGCGACGTGGTGGTGTTCAAGTATCCCGAGGAGCCCGATCGCGACTTCATCAAGCGCGTCATCGGGCTGCCCGGCGACACTCTCGAACTGCGCAACCAGACCATCATCATCAACGGCATGCCGCTCGTCGAGCCCTACGCCCACTACCTGTTCCCGCCGGTGGCGGAAGGCCAGGCCGACGGCTTCGACCTGCGCCGCAAGTACGGTCCGGTCAGCGTGCCGGCCGGGCACTACTTCATGATGGGCGACAACCGTGACGACTCGCAGGACAGCCGCTACTGGGGCTTCCTGCCGCAGTCGTACGTGAAGGGCCGCGCCCTGTTCATCTACTGGTCGTTCGATACGCCGGACGACGGGGCGCCGGCGAGGTCGTTCCTCGGCGTTCGCTGGGACCGCCTGCTGCACCAGATTCACTAGCGGGCGGGCACAGTTGCGCGATCGCGGGCGCGCGCTGCACTATGATGTCGACAAAGGCGGGCGTGCCGATTCCCCGTAGGCCCGTGGACACATGAAAACGATCATCAAGCTGGTGCTGGCCTTTGCCATCCTGACGGCCGCCTTCCAGGGCGGGCGGGCCACGATGTCCAACTACCAGTTCGAAGACGACGTCGAGCAGGCCCTGCTGTTTGCGCCCAACGCCTCGGAGTCCGAGCTGATCCAGCAGATTGTCTCGCTGGCCTACGACTACGGGCTGCCGGTGGAGGCCGACAACGTCACCATCACGGAACGCGCCTCCGACCGCATTGTCAACATCACCTACACGACGGACGTCGCGTTCATTCCCGGCATCATTACCCAGCCGGTCACCTTCCATCCGACCGCCTCGGTGCGGATGTTGACCAAGCCGCGCCGCTAGGCCACCGATAGAACAGCCGCAGATTGGACACAGATTAGGCACAGAAGTGA
>CAYHCX010000027.1:3494-45459 GCA_964355095.1 uncultured Acidobacterium sp. | reverse complement strand
GTTGTTCTCGTCCAGCCCTTCGAGCGCCTCGTTGCGCAGGTGCTCGGCCAGGTCTTCAAACCGCTTCACGTTGAAAAGGGAAAGCAGCCACTGGTTGAGCACCAGCTTGGTGGCAAACGGCGCTGGCATCAGGGTCGTCCCACCTTCCCGGCGGCGCGACGTGAGTCAATCAGCCTCCGTTCGCGCTCGATCTCGCGCGTCAGCTCCTGTTCGGTCGGCAGCACCTTGACGTACTTGGCCGCGAAGATTTGACTGCCCTCGCTCAGCACCGAGTACTTTGCGATGGCCTGGTTCTTCTTCGAGCACAGGATCAGGCCGATGGTCGGGTTGTCGCCAGGGGTTCGCGCCCGAGCGTCGAACATGCGCACGTAGGAATCCATCTGGCCTATGTCCTGGTGCGTGAGTTTGCCAACCTTTAGGTCGATCAACACGAAGCACTTGAGCAGGTAGTTGTAGAACACGAGATCGACGTAGAAGTCGTCGTCTTCGAAGCGCATCCGCCGCTGGCGCGCCACGAACGAGAAGCCCTTGCCGAGCTCCAGCAGGAACGCCTGCAAGTTGTCGATGATCGCCTGCTCGATCGCCGATTCGCGCAGCGCCGGGTAATCTTTCAGGTCGAGGAACTCGAGCACGTACGGGTCTCGAATGAACTGCTCCGGCGTGACGGCGGCGAGCCGGTCCCGGGCTTCTTCGCGAACCGGCGCCTTCTTTCGGCTGGCCAACAGGCGCTCGTAGTAGAGGACCGAGATCTGACGGTCGAGCTGTCGTGTCGACCAGTGCTGATCGGCCGCTTCGTTCATGTACCAGTCGCGAGCCGGGGCGGCGTCCACGCCCAGAAGCAGCCGGTAATGGGTCCAGGAGAGTTCCGGGCGCAGATCTCCGGGGGCGTCGGTGCTGGTCGATTTGTGACGCAGTGCGTCACGAATGCCCTGCGCCGGCAATTGGTGGCGCACCGCGCCACGATTCGGGAACCTCTGGAAGAACAAGCGCATGTACCGCAGATTGGAGGGATCGAAGCCGCGTCCGAAGTCGGCAGTCAGGCGACGTGACAGATCATCGAGCACTGCCTCGCCGTATGCAGCTCGCCCCCTACCACCCTGCTCGTGTTCGACAATCAGCCGCCCGACCTGCCAGTACGCCTGCACCATCGCCGTGTTGACCGCGCGATAGGCAGTGGACCGCGCCGACTCCAGGACCGCGCGGATCTCTCGATACAGCGGCTCGGCGGAGCGGGCAAGGGATGGGGCCGGGATCCTGCGTTTCGCCATCAGGCCCCGTCTGCCTCGAACATCAGCCGGTGGAAGTCCTCCTCGATCAGCCTCACCTTCCACCGGTCGTCCGGCGTCTTGAGGTTCTCGAGGTTATTGCCGCCGTTCACGTAAATGAGGTCGAACTCGCTGTCTTGCGCCGAGTAGCCCTGCTTCGTGAACCAGTCATCGAGCACGAGGTTGTCGTGCTCGGGTTCACCAGTCAGCTTGCGCCAAATGATCAGCGTCTTGCGCGCATCGGGCGTGGTGCCGGTGACGGTGCGAAACCAGTACGGACCGCCGGCGTCCTGCTTGAGCCGGCCCTTGAGGCGCAACCGTTTCTCCGCATCGCGCTCGCACCTAGCCGAAAAGGTCTGAGGCGCGGCGATGTGACGCACGGTAAGGCCAATCAGCCAGTTGAATGTCTCCAGCAGATCGACGTTAACCTCGCGGCTCTCGTCCGAACCCGGCCGCTTGACCTTGAGCTTGTAAGCCGTGGGATCGGTGAAGGCCTGGACGTTAAGGAGCGACTGGCTGCCGCGTGTCTCGACGTCGAGCATGTAGCGGAGCAGGTAATGCTCCTTGAGGCCATCAGCGCCTTGCGCGTCGGCGGCATCGAGAAGCAGCTGCTGCGTGTCCGTGCGCTGGGTTTCGAGATTGTTGAGCGCATCCTCGTAAGACTCGAGACGGACGACCTTGACAATGCGCGGGCTTCGGGCCGCTTCCTCTGGCGTAGCGAGGCGCTTGGGCTTGCCGTCCTTCCACTCCGGCGCGAAGGTCACCTTCTTGATGCGCGGAAGGAGGACCGAGTCAAAATGCTCGCCGGTTTCGATCAGGATGAACTTGCGCAGGCCGGCATCTTCGCGGTTCATGTCGACAATCGCATGGGCAGTGGTACCGGACCCGGCAAAGCAGTCGAGCACGTATGCGCCAGGCGGTAGGACGAAGCTAAGAAGACTGGCCATCAGCTCGACCGGCTTTGGATTCTTAAATGCTTCCCTCGACGCGAACAATGACTCGAGGGTGTTGGCTGCCACGCGGCTGTCCAGTTCTACTAAGCCCTTTAGGCTCCCGGAATAGTCTCGCAGGTACTCCTTGATCTGGATGATCTGGGTCTCATCGTCTCCAAAAAGCACCTTCCCGCTCGCGAGCAGGGCCTTAATGGTCTCGGGAGGAAATCGATAGCCCCGGGCTGGCTGCACGCATGGTCTGCCGGTCGTGGGATGGACTACGTCGTAGCGGTACCCTTCCTTGCCAGGATTGTGGACCTTTCGGCTGCCGGTGTACGGCCCATCCTCGTCTACACGATCGTAGTGAGTAAGTGGCGAAAGCGACTCTCGGTTGTTCTTGATGAATGTTCTGAATTTGGCCTGTATCTCCGCAACAGTTTCGCAAGACGTGCGCAGTCCTTCCCACTGAGCGATCATCAGGTCCTTCGCCTGATTGATAGTGCCTTTCCATTCCGAAGCCGTGGCCGCGATGTCCTTGGCATACCAAACGAAATACTCGTGCTCAGTTGCAATTCGGGTGGGGTTGTTATCCGTTGCCCCCTTCCAGACCATGTTTGCGACGCGGTTGGAGGCGCCGATGGCCTCATCCATAAGCAGACGGAGCACCGGCTGCTCAATGTCATCGATACTCGCCACAATCACGGCGTCCACCTGCAGCAGACTCCTGCCCAGCGCAATTCGATCCTGTAGCATCGCAAGCCAAGTGGAATGTTGGTAGCTGTCCTTGTAAGCAAACCCGTCTCCTCCGGTGTTATAGGGTGCATCAATATACAGACCCTTCACCTGTTCGCTATACCGAGACCGCATCCCAGAAAGAGCTTGAAAATTCTCGCTGTGCACAATGACACCATCAGTCTGCGCGTCCATATCACCAACAGCGTCTTGCAGGCGAGCGTTGAAGCCGTCGTCAAAGAGCTTGGTGTCCAACACTAGGGTTGGATGAACTTTCAGGAACTCCACACTCAGCGGCTCGCTGTAGCCCGGTCTCGTCAGGTCGGCCACAATTTCGTCGATGGCAAAGAGCCTGACCCATTCCTCGCGCTGGGCGTTGCTGGATGCGATCTCGGCGTAGAACGTCTCAGGGATGCATCCCAAGGTGATGCAATAAGAGGTCTCGACCACGAACTTCTTCTTGAGCCACAACTTCTTCTGGAAGTTCTCGAGCTGGGCGAGGAAGTCAATGATCTTGCCGGCGATCTTACGGATGACCTTGATCTTCGACAGGTACTGCTCGACGCGTGGCGCGGTTTCGTTTTCCACGTCGTCGAGGTGCATGACCTCGTTCTTGATGTAGAAGTCGAGTTCGCGGCGGAGGAAGCCGCCCAGGTCCTTGTGGATGAAATAGTCGAAGGTGTTGCGCGCGGTGTAGCGGCGGAGGTGCGCGTCGAGCCGCGTGTAGTCCGCCTTCTCGCCACCGGCCACGACATGCGGCTTGCCGAGCTCAGTGAGCCACGACGCGAGTGCGGCGTCGGTGACGGCCAGCACGCGCTTGACGGCCAGAACGAGCAGCTCCTTCTGCGATGGAGGCTTGCTCTTGCCCTCGGTCGCGTCAGCGGGCCAATCGGTGAGCAGCGCCGGCCGATACTCGAAGCGAAGAACCAGCTCCTTGCCGTGCTCGCCCTCTTCCTCAACCACAAAGTCGCGGCCTGACTCACCGGACGCGGCCAAGACGAACACGCGGTCCTTCCCCTCTGCCGCCTTTACATTGCCGTGCTCGCCCTCGGCGGCGTCGGCCAGCCGGAAGTGAACCCGCATGGGCCGCTTCGGCTCCTCCGGCCGCAGCCGGAACGCGTAGTCGCGCAGATATTCGCTGGTCTTGATGTAGTACTGGTCCTTGTTGGCCCAGTGCAGTGTGACCTCTTCACCTTCGTAAGGGATGGCGTAGACGCCCGGCTTGTAGACGCGCTTGGCGAGGAAGTCACCCTGGTCGTAGTAGCGACGAAAAAAGCTGAACAGGTGGTCGTAGACTTCGCTTTCGAGCCCAACCACGTCGACGGCGTCGTTCTTGAGCCGCGCGCGCAGGTCGGCCACCTTGGGCGACTGCGCCGGGTCCATGCCCGCCGACTCGACGCCGGCCACGACCTTCGCCAGCTCCTTCTCCAGTTCGGCCTTGTCGGCCGTCTTATACTGACCGAAGGCCGTCTGCACTTGCGGCAGCAGATCCTTGTCAAGAAACTGCGACACCTCGGCACTCTTGGCGTGCATCACCCGGTACAGGCCGAAGTCCAGGTCCGGCTGGTCGAGCTGAAAGAGCTCCTTGAGCAGCGTCTTCAGCTTTTCGAAATTCTGGCTCATCTCGACCGCTATTGTACGGCCCACTGGACCGTAAAGAGCGCTTCGGTTGCGGTGTGCTGAGCCAGACGGCGCTCCAAAGACTCGATCAGGGCATCGCGTTTTTCCAAGATCTCGTCTTCGACCGTGAAGATCTCCTGCCGCTGGCGTCTTTGCTGCTTTTCCAGTTTCTGCACCTGCTGCTGAATCCCGTGCTGCTCTTCCAGCGTCGCGGCCTGGCGCGCCTGGCGGCGCAGCGCCTTGATCTGCTCCTTGATGTCGGTCAGGGCCTTCTCCGCCGACAGCACCATGTCGTCGGCCCACTTCTCCAGTTTTTCCCGAGCCTGGTTGAAGTGGACGCTGTTTTCTTCGAGCGACCGGCTCACGGTGGCCTTGGCATGCCGCGCCGCCTCGTCGGCCAGGCGCCGCTGTATGGGGCCCGGAATCGCCACCTCCAATCCAACGCTGCCCGAACAGCCAAACAGCTTCTCCATGGTCTCCTGGTCGATCGAAGCGCCGGCGTCATCGACCCCGGAGAACAGCAGGTATTCCTCACGTTCGTAGGATTCGACGACCAACCGGGTGAGCATCAGAAACCCGCGGCGGCCGCGAAGCGCCTCCACGGCGTGAATGCGGGCGGGGTGATTGGTGATATCGAACACGATCTGCGCTGAAAGGGTCTCGATCGCCTTCGCGGTGTCGACGACGTGCTCACCAAGGGGATGGGAAAGACGATATAGAAACTGGCTCTGCTCGTCGCCGCCATCCTCGGCTGCTCGCGGATGCGACTTGGAGATGAGATGGTAGCGCCCAGTCGCAATCTCTTCCCGAGGGGAGCGCTCAAGGTCAAACGCGAGTGCCGCGTCGTCGAACCGGGCGCTCTCGCCAAGGGTGAATCGGGTCAACGACCAGAACCGTTGGCCGAAGCGGTCGAGCTGGGCCTTCGCCTCGTCCAGTTGCAGCCGCAGGCGCTGATGCACGTCCCCGTCGAAGTGTTCGAACAGCGACCGCCGCGTGTCGTCCATCCGCGTGCGAATCTGCTCGTCCATCTCGGCCTGCAGCGCGCGGAACGCCGCGTCGATCTCCTCCGCAGTCCGGCAGCCTTGGTAAATGGCGAGAATGCGCTGTTCGAAGTCCACACCCGACTCAATGGTGCCAAGCACCTCGTCCGAGGCGCCGAACACGCCATTGAACAGGCTGAACTTCTCGCCCAGTAACTCCAACACCCGGCGATCCGCCTCGTTGCGCTCGTTCAGGAAGTTAATGACGACGACGTCGTGCTGTTGGCCGTAGCGATGGCAGCGGCCAATTCGCTGCTCGATGCGCTGCGGATTCCAGGGCAGGTCGTAGTTGACGACCAACGAGCAGAACTGGAGGTTGACGCCCTCGGCGGCCGCCTCGGTGGCGATCAGAATCGACGCTTCGTCTCGAAAATGCTCGATCAGCGCCGTGCGCACGTCCACGGCGCGAGAACCCGAGGACCGGCCAGCCTCCCGATTTTTGCCTACCCAGCGCTCGTAGATGGCGCCGGCCTCCGGCCCGCCGTTGGTGCCGTTGAACAGCACCACCTGGCCAGCATGGTTGTGGGACTCGAGGAAGGCCTTCAAATACTCCTGCGTCCGGCGCGACTCTGTAAAAATCAGCGCCTTGCGTGCCGCGCCGGTCGCCGCCATCTGCTCAAAGCCGATGTCGAGCGCGGTGAGCAGCGTCTTGGTTTTCGTATCGGTGCCGATCCCTCGGGCCCAGGTGCCAAGCCGCTGCAGAATGTCGATCTCTTCGCGCAGCTTCTGGCGGTCGATGGTACGCGGCGCAGCAGCCGGCTCCGCTTCGTCGGGCTCCGCGAGAATCTCGTCGAGCAGTTCGTCCTCGATCTCCTCGGCCTCGATCAGCTCTTCCGCGAACTCCGCATCGTCCTCCACTCTTTCGTCGCGCAGCGATTCGAGGCGGACGCGCAGCTTGTCCAACGTGGCCGCAATGGCTTGCGAAGACGACGCCAGGAGCTTTCTCAAAATGAGCGCGGTGAGGTGCCGCTGACGCTGCGGAAGGGCATAGCTGTCAGCTCTTTGCAGGAACGCCGACACCGCCTCGTAAAGCGCATGCTCGTCGTCACTCGGCGAAAATGGCCGGGTGATGGGCCGGCGCTCGGTGTAACGGATGTACTCGGTGACCTCGTTGCGCAGCGTCCGCTTGCAGAAGCCCGATAGACGCTGCCGCAGACCGCTGAGGCTGCTCCCGGCGCTGGCGTACTGCGACCTGAAGGAGTTGAGATCCCCAAAGATGTGCTCGTCGATCAGAGTCGACAGCCCATAAAGTTCGAGCAGTGAGTTCTGTAAGGGCGTCGCCGTGAGCAAGAGCTTGCGGCAATCCTCGGTCGCCCACCGAATGCCCTGGCCGACCTTGTTGCTGGGCCGATAGGCATTGCGGAGCTTGTGGGCTTCGTCGATGACGACCAGGTCCCAGGCAATGCCCTTGATCTCGTCGCGCAACGCGTTGGCGTAGTTTAGCGACACGACGAGCACGGCCTTCTCGTTCAAGGGGGTGCGGCCGCTCTTCTGGAGTTCGCGGTAGCCCTTGGCGTCCAGCACTCGCGTCGGCAGGTTGAACTTTTCCTGCAGCTCCAGCGCCCATTGCTTGCGGAGCGAGGCCGGGCAGATCACCAGCAGGCGGCGCTTGCGTTCGGCCCAGAACTGACAGAGCACAATGCCAGCCTCAATGGTCTTGCCCAGCCCAACTTCATCCGCCAGGATCACGCCCTTCGAGAGGGGTGACTGAAGGGCGAACAGGGCGGCCTCGATCTGGTGAGGATTCAGGTCCACTGCCGCGTCAAAGAGGGCCATCGACAGGCGGTCCATGCCCCTGGAGGCACGACGAGTAAGGTCGTGGGCGTAGTACTTCGCGTGGTAGGGGGTCATCCTCACCGGCAGGAGAGCGCGCGGATTTCGAAGAAGCACTGGATAATGGTGCGGAACAAGAGGTTGAGGATGTCCACGAGCTTCTTGGTTTGCTCGAGCTGGTCGCGGCCGTCGGGCACTAGATCAGTCAGTGTTGCGCCCGCCGCGGCGTCGGCCATGTAGAAGCGGGTCGTTTCGAGATTGTCTCCCAAGGACGCCAAAGCCGACTCGTTGTGTTTGGCCTTTTCGTCTTCAAAGAACACACGACGGTACCCCTTGAGCAGCTGCTTCGGTTGGTAGTAGTGGTAGGCAACATTGTTGCGAACCTTGATCAAAAACTTCGATAGGCCTTCGAGCTCCGCGTGTTCACCCTTGGAAAGTTTAACAAGGCCGTCCCACTTGCTGCGCACGCTGGGAAATTCCTTCTCTGCAGCCAAGCAAGCGTCTTTGAAGTCCTGATTCTCAAGTACTCCGTTCGTGGCGGCGGTCTCCACGGCTTTCAGCACTTCTTGCACCAGTCCGACCGTCATCCGGCTGATGTAGATCTGCATGCCGTGAAACTGGCCGTTGTATGGATTAACCGCTGTTGGGTCGTCTGGGCGGCCACTAGCGAGCTGCTGGACCATCCATTGGAGGCTCTTTAGGTCGTTGTACGCCAATGCCAACGACAACACGAAAGCGCCGGCTGGATCGTCGCCATCTCGACGGAGTATCGCAGGATCGTACGGGGTGAATTCAGCCAGGTCGAAATCGGGGCATGGAGTCATTGGCACCTCCGATGGATTCGTTTACACAACAGGGGCTTCGTGCTCACAGCTCGCAAGTCGACTCCTGGGCTCCTGAACTCCTGTTTGGACACACCTAAAGGTGTGTCCCTCCGCGACTCCTGAACTCCTAATCTCCTGTTTTTCTCGTCTTGACGAACCAGATGGCCGCCGCGAACGTGACCGCGACGGCGGCCATCATCACCCCGAACAGGGCGAGGGTGCGGAACAGGATTGACTCGGGTTGCATCCGCACCGTGAGCTCGAGCGGTGTTCCCTTCTGACGCTCCGCGAGCGGCTGTTCCCACACGATGATGTTGCCGCGTTCAATCGTGCGCGAGGGTGAGTTGTGGAACTCCACCTTGCTGGGCAGGTGCACGCGGACGGCGACCAGCTCGTTGCCCTCCCACCCGACATTGCCCACGTCCTTGCCGGCCGCGGCCTGGACCGTCTGGCCGTACTCGAACAGGCCGTCTTGGTCCTGAAAGCGATACTGCGACCACGCAAACGGCGCCGCCTCGCTCAGCTTGCGGATGTCGGCGACGTCGATGCGCAAGTGGACGTAGCGCCGCCCGTCGCGCCGCGACGTGTTGACGTTGGCCACGTGCGTGACCGGAGAACTGTAGATGTCACGAACGACCTGGCGGTCCAGGCGCGCGGCGGGGTCCACCGGCAAGGCGGCGCCCCGCAGGGCCACCAGGGCGGGCACCGAGGCGTTGACGTAGACGCTGGCCGAGCCGTCAAGGGCGAGAAAGATTTCCTCCTCATACTCGTACTTCCGGGAAATAACGCTACCGCACGCGGACGACAGCAACACCGACACGAGCACAAGGCCGAAAGCAGGGCGCACTATCGAATAATATACGGACGGTGCGTCGGCGCCCCATAAAGGGGCGCCCTACGCGGGTTCCTGTCGGATTTCGCCGTCAATGCCATCCGCTCCAACACTGTTCCTGATCGACGGCAGCAACCAGATGTATCGCGCCTACCACGCGATCCGCGGGTTGACCGGGCCCGACGGCAAGTCCACCAACGCGGTCTACGGCTTCATCACGATGCTCCGCAAGCTGATTGCCGACCACCAGCCGGAATACATCGCCGCGTCGTTCGACGTGCGCGGCCAGACCTTTCGCTCGAAGATGTCGGCCGACTACAAGGCCAACCGCGCCGCCATGCCCGACGACCTGGTCGAACAGGTGCCGTTGGTGTTCGAAGCCTGCGAGGCGCTGGGCGTGCCGATCTTCACCGCCGAAGGCTTCGAGGCAGACGATGTGATCGGCACGCTGGCGAGCAAGGCCGCCGGTCACGGCCTGCAAGCGGCCATCGTCACCGGCGACAAGGACTTCTTTCAACTGGTCAACGACGGCGTCATCCGCGTCTACAACCCCAAGGACGAGGGCACGTGGTACGACGCCGACGGCGTGCGGCAGAAGTTCGGCGTGCCGCCCACGCAAGTGGTGGACGTGCTGGCGCTGATGGGTGACTCCAGCGACAACGTCAAGGGCGTGCCCGGCATTGGCGACAAGGGCGCGCGCGAGCTGATCACCCAGTACGGTTCGCTCGACGCACTGCTGCGGAACGCCGGCGAGATCAAGCAGAAGAAGTATCGCGAAGGCCTGCTGGCCAACGCCGATCTGGCGCGCCAGAGCCGCGAGCTGGTCACCATTCACACCGCCGTGGACGTGCCGTTCGACGCCGACGCGTTCCGCTACCGCGGCCCCTCCCGCGAACGCTGCTACGCGCTGTTTTCGAAGCTGGGCTTCCGCACGCTGGTCCCCGAGTTCGCGCCCACCGCGGCCTCAGTGGTCAAGAACTACGCCATCGTCGGGTCGAGCGACGAGCTGAAGGCGCTGGTCGAACAGCTGCGGGCGGCCGGCCGCTTCGCCCTGAAGGTGATCACCGACGGCACGGCGCCGGTGCGCGCCACCCTGGTCGGCATTGCGGTCTCGACCGGGCCGGCGATGGCCCGCTACATTCCGCTCGGCCACGAAGGCTTCGGCGGCGGGTTCTCGCTCGCCAAGTCCGAGGCGCTGGCCCTGCTCGCGCCGCTGCTCACCGACCCGGCCGTCGAGAAGATCGGCCACGACATCAAGGCCGACCTGATCGTGCTGGGCCGTCACGGCGTGGACATCAGAAACCCCAAGGCGTTCGACACGATGCTGGCCAGCTACCTGGTGGACTCGAACAAGTCGAGCCAGGCCCTTGAGCCGATTGCGCTCGAGCAGCTCGGCTACAAGGCAATCACCGAAGACGAGGTGCGCGGCAAGGGCGCCAAGGCGTTGCCGTTCGCGCAGGTTCCCGTGGACAGCGTGCTGGACTACGCCGGCGAGCGCGCCGACCTGGCGTGGCAGTTGGCCGAGCACTTCCGGCCCATGCTCGCACGCGACGGGCTGATGCCGGTGTACCTCGACCTCGAGCTGCCGCTGGTGCCGATCCTTGCCGAGATCGAGCGGGTCGGCGTGCGCGTGGACGTCCGCGCGCTGGCGTCGCAGTCGTCGCTGGTCGATCGCGAGATGAACGACCTCAGCCGGCGGATTTTCGAGCTGGCCGGAGGCGAATTCAACATCAACTCACCGAAGCAGCTCGCCGAGATCCTGTTCGAGAAGCTGCGTTTGCCGGTCCTCAAGCGCACCGGGACGACGCGGACGCCGTCCACGGCGGTGGAGGTGCTCGAGGAGCTGGCGGCACAGCACGACATCTGCCAGTTGATTCTCGACTGGCGCGGGCTGGCGAAACTGAAGGGCACCTACATCGACGCGCTGCCCACGCTGGTCAACCCGGAGACCGGCCGCGTGCACACCCAGATCAGCCAGGCGGTGGCGGCCACCGGCCGGTTGAGCAGCAGCGATCCGAACCTGCAGAACATCCCGATCCGCACGGAGATCGGCCGCCAGATCCGCAAGGCCTTCGTCGCCGAACCGGGCTGCGTGTTGATCTCCGCCGACTACTCACAGATCGAGTTGCGGGTGCTGGCGCACCTGTCGGGCGACGAGACCTTGATCGCCGCGTTCGAACGGGGCGACGACATTCACGACCAGACCGCCGCCAGGGTGTTTGGACCCGACAGCACGCTCGACCCGCACGAGCTCCGCAGGCGCGCGAAGGTCGTCAACTACGCCCTGCTCTACGGCAAGACCGCGTTCACGCTGGCGAAAGACATCGGCGTGACGCAGCAGGCCGCCCAGCAGTTCATCGACGCCTACTTCGCGGGCTTTCCGCGGGTGCGGGAGTTCATCGACAAGACGCTCGAAGACGCGCGCGTCAGCGGCTTCGTCCAGACCATCTTTGGCCGCCGCCGGCCGGTGCCCGAGCTGACGAGCCGCAACGGCATGATCCGCGCCGCGTCGGAGCGCGCGGCGGTGAACATGCCGATCCAGGGCACCGCCGCCGACATCCTCAAGCGCGCGATGATCGACGTGCACGCGGCACTGGCGTCAAGCCACCCGCGCGCGCGGATGATCCTCACCGTGCACGACGAGTTGCTGTTCGAGGCGCCGAAAGACGAGGCCGATGCCGTCGCCGCAATCGTGAAGGCGAAGATGGCGGCCGCCGTGCCGCTGCGCGTGCCGCTCGATGTCGATGTTGGGATCGGTGAGAACTGGATGGAGGCGAAACCGTGACTATTTCCAGCGCTCCTTGACCACCGTCCACTCGGTGCGCAGATCGGATTCGGCCTGCGCGCGCTTGTCGGGTGACAGGAGCCGCACGCGGTCCGGAATGATCCCCTCCAATACGAGCTTGTCGAGGTCGGCGCGCAAGTTGGCGGCGCGGCTGGTCGCCAGCCGCGCGCGGACCCAGCCGGCGACGGCGGCGTCCCAGGCGGCGGCGGGATCTCCCGCACCCCTGGTGGCCACCGTCACCCAATAACCGGCAGCCGCCGAACCCGGGGTCCTCGCCAGCTCGCGCGCCATGCGGTCGCGCATGCGGCCGAACGTGGCCGCGCGCTCGTCGCGGCCACTGCCGTCGGCGTGGCGCTCCACCGCGCTGCCCCACCAGTCCAGCATCGCTTCGCCCGAGGCCGGGCCGTGCGCGATGGCGCCGTCGAGGCCGCTCTCGAACAACTGGGCCGCGGCGCCGTAGTCGTCGTCGAAGAACAGCGCCTCGCCCAGCGCCATCAGGAAGTCGGTGTTGTCGCGGGCGTCGAGGCTGGTCACGCGGATGGTGCCCAGCGCCAGGCGGGCCGCCGAGAGGTCCGCCGGATCGGCGCGCTCGCGGTAGCGCTCGAGGTGCGCGCGGGCGAGGACGACGGTGGCGGCGTCGATGGTGGCGGGCGTCTTCTGGGCGGCGATGGCCGCTTCGATGGCGGCGTCGAACTGCCGCTGATTGTAGAGAGAGCGCGCACGGGCGAGATCCGCCCGCGTCGCCGACACGGATGTCGTCGCAAGAAGGACGATCAGCGCCACGGACGCAGATTTGACCAGGGCCATAGACTTGTCCACCATAGCGCGAAGCGCGACGGTGAATGACACAGATAGCACAGATTCAGCCAGGGCCACAGACTTGTCCGCCATAGCGTGAAGCGCGACGGCGGATGACACCTGCGCCGGACTAGACACAGCCGCAGATTTGACGCAGATTCTCACAGATCCAGCAACCTATCTGTTAACCGGACATCTGGGCGAGCGTGCCGATGGAATTGCCCGTGGCGCGCGGCTCATTCGCAAATGTCAGGCCGCTCATTGACTGCCAGTGAGCCTCACAGGAGATGATGAAGGACATTCTAATCGTTGGTCTTGTCGGCCTGTTGTGGGAGCTGGTGTCATCCGATGGGGGCGAACTGATCACGATCGTTCTCTTTGCTCTCTTGGTGGGCACCGCTATTGCTCGCACCCCGCGAGCCCGCGATGTCGTGGTCATCTGTGGAGTCGGGCCGTCCTGGCAGACGATGCTTGCTTCTCAGCTTCACTGTAGCGATCAGGTTCCATGCGCTTGTTGCCACAGGCGCTGGGATCCTGACGATTGTGTTCTGGCGGCTGGATGGCGTGCTGCGATAACGATGACCGGTGACGGAGCGGCCTCACATGGGAATGGAGCTGGGGAGCCTCGGCGGTGCAGCCGACCTTCTCGGCCATCGATCGGATCGCGCTCCGCTAACGGTTCAATGCCCGGAAGACACGCCGTGACATTCCGGCCAACTGGCAAAACCGGTAATCGAAATCTGCGCAAATCTGCGGCCGTCCTCTTGGCGGGCGCACGAAGGGTGGGAGAGTATGAACCTGCGTCCATCGGCGGCTCTGGCGTGTGGTTTCGGGCGGTGCCATCCGCTGTCGCGCTTCGCGCTTTGGCGGACGGGTCCGCGGCGCATACAATCTAGAGTTGGATGACTGAACCGGTGATTGTCCCGCGGGCGGAGCACCCGATCTCGCGGCGGGACATCGATGCCGATGCGCTTAAAGTGCTGTACCGGCTGCACGAATCGGGCTATGCCGCTTACCTGGTCGGCGGCAGCGTCCGCGACCTCCTGCTGAGCCGGCGGCCCAAGGACTTCGACATCGGCACCTCGGCGCACCCGTACCAGGTCAAGAAGCTCTTCAGGAACTGCTGGATCATCGGCCGTCGCTTCCGCCTGGCCCACGTCCGGTTCGGCCTGAAGGCCATCGAAGTGGCCACCTTCCGCAAGAACATCCCCGCCGGCAGCGAAGGCGAGCCGAGCGAGGCGCCGCCGCCTTCCACGGCCGACGCCGCCGACCTCCTAATCAAGCACGACAACACCTTTGGCACGCCGGAAGAGGACGCCTTCCGCCGCGACTTCACCATCAACGCCCTGTTCTACGACGTCGGCACCTTCTCGATCATCGACTACGTCGGCGGCCTGCAGGACCTGAAGGACGGGCTGATTCGCTGCATCGGCGACCCCAACGATCGCTTCCAGGAAGACCCGGTCCGCATGCTGCGCGCCATCGTGATGGCGTCGCGACTGGGCTTCCGCATGGACGATCCGGTCGTGAAGGCGATTGCGACGCACCGTCATCTCATGGCCACGGCATCTCCAGCCCGCCTGATCGAGGAGTACTACAAGATCCTGCGCTCGGGCGCCGCGGAACAGACCTTTCGCGCGCTTGCCGAGCATCGCCTGCTCGATCCGGTGACGCCGGAGATCCAGCGCGGCGCCAGGAACGTGGCGCTGTGGGAAGGTCTGGCGGCCCTCGACGCGTATCGCCGCAAGTTCGAATCGGCGCCGGCGACGCTGCGCAACCCGGTCCTGCTCGGCACGCTGCTGCTTCCGCTGGGCCTGATGCCGCGCAAGGCGCACAGCCGCTTCGACGACGACCCGGAGTCGGAAGATGAGTCCGGCGACACCGGGGACCAGGCCGCGGACGAGCCGGGCAACACCAGCGGGCTGCCTTCACCCGCGCGCAAGTCGCGATTCAAGCGCCCGCCCAAGGAGCCCATCCTCAAGATCGGATCGCTGCCGATTGCGCGAGGGGATACCGAGCGGCTGCGCCAGATCCTGTCGCTGCAAGGCCGCATCGCCGACCTCGAGATGTCACCGCGCGGCAAGCGCGCGCTGATGCATCGCGGACCGTTCGAGGATGCTCTGACGTGGTTCGAGATTCACGGGCAGGCGCCCGCGGTGCTGGAGCACTGGAAGGGGTTCATCGAGGCCCTCGGCCCCGAGGCCTTGCGGCCGCCGACGCCCGAAGAGAGCGCCGCGGCGGGCGCCGACAGCCGCCCGCCAGGCGCCGGCCGGCGACGCCGTGGCAGGCGCCGCCGTGGCGGTCACACGTTCAATAAACCGCCGGAATCCTAGCCGTTCTTCTTCTCGAACTCCCGCATGAAGGAGACGAGCGCGTCGATGCCCTCGTCCGGGAAGGCGTTGTAGATCGAGGCGCGCATGCCGCCGACCGAGCGGTGGCCCTTCAGCCCGTCCAAGCCCGCGGCCGTGGATTCTTTCACGAACGTCTTTTCCAGGTCTTCGCTCGGCAGCCGGAAGGTGATGTTCATGCGCGACCGGCTCGCCTTGTCGGCGGTGCCGCGGTAGAAGCCGGAGCGATCGATCTCGGCGTAGAGCTTGTCGGCCTTGCGCGCGTTGTGGGCGCCGAGCGCGTCGAGCCCGCCCTGCGCCAGCCCCCACTTCATGACCAGGCCCATCAGGTAGATGCCGAAGCACGGCGGCGTGTTGTACATCGAGCCGTTCTCGGCGTGCACGGCGTAGTTCAGCATGGTGTGAAGCGACTTGGACGATCGCGCCAGCAGGTCTTCGCGAATGATCACCAGGGTCACGCCTGAGGGTCCGAGGTTCTTCTGCGCGCCCGCGTAGATCAGGCCGTACTTGGACACGTCGATCGGCCGGCTGAACATGTCGGACGAGGTGTCGGCCACGAGCGGCGTCTCACCCACCGCCGGCTCCGCCGCCCACTCCGTGCCGAATAACGTGTTGTTGGTCGTCATGTGGACGTAGGCCGCGCCGGGGGTCAGCTTGGTTTCGTCCTGCCGCGGGATGCGCGAGAAGTTCTCGCTCTCCGTCGTCGCGGCGATGTTCACGGTGCCCACGCGCTGGGCCTCCTTCACCGCCTTTTGCGCCCAGCCGCCGGTCACGAGGTAATCGGCGGTGCCGCCGGGGGTGAGCAGGTTGAGCGGGACCATCGAGAACTGCAGGGAGGCGCCGCCCTGGAGGAACAGGACCTTGTAGTTGGCGGGCACCTTGCCGAGCGCGCGCACGTCGGCTTCGGTCTTCGCCAGGATGGCTTCGAAGGTCTTCGAACGATGGCTGATCTCCAGCACCGACATGCCCACGCCCGGGAGCGCGACGAGGTTGGCCTGGGCTTCTTCGAGGACGGGAACCGGCAGCACGGCCGGGCCCGCGGAGAAGTTAACAATGCGATGGCTACTCATATGAATCCATTATCCAAGTTTGACGAGCTGAAGGTCGAGAATATCGGCTCTGCGTTCAAGCCCCAGGCCTCAAGCCCCAGGTCAAATTAAGTGCGACAACAGGCCGTCGCGAAGCTTGGGTTCGAACCAGGTGGACTTGGGCGGCATGATGCCGCCGGCGTCGGCGACGCGCATCAGGTCCTCCACCGACACCGGGAACATCGAGAAGGCGGCGGCAAACGATCCGCTGCTCACCAGCTGCTCGAGCGCCGCGGTGCCGCGGATGCCACCGACAAAATCAATCCGCTTGTCGGTGCGGACATCGTCGATGCCGAGCACGGGTTCGAGAATCGCAGTCTCGAGGGTGTCGACGTCGAGTGAATGCGGGCCCGACGGCAAGGTGATGGTGTGCCAGGCGTTGCCCAGGTACATCGCCACGTCGCCCTTTCGGGCCGGCGTGGCGGGCCCGCCGTCTCTCACGGCGAGCCGGCGCTTCAACGAGGCGAGAAACTCGGTGGCCGAGAGGCCGTGCAGGTCGCGGACCACGCGGTTGTAGGGCAGCACCTGCATCTGGTTGTCGGGGAAGGCCACGGCCAGCATGCGATCGTGCTCAGCCGCGGACGACGCCGACACCAGGGCCGCAGACTTGTCCGCCATAGCGCGAAGCGCGTCGGCGGATGACGCAGATAACGCAGACTTTTCTCCCAAGGCAATTCTTGCCCGTGCCGCACTCGCGGCGCGGTGGTGACCATCGGCGATGTAGAGGCTGTCGAGGGCCGCGAAGGCATCGACGATCTGCTGATCCACGGCGTGCGGCACGCGCCAGATCTGATGGCGCACGCCGTCGGGCGCGACCATGTCGAACAGCGGGTCGTCCAGGACCGCGCGCGACACCGCGGCATCGACGTCCTTCGAGGCGCGATAGGTCAGGAACACCGGCCCGGTCTGCGCGCCAACGGCGAGCATGTGCCGCGTGCGGTCGTCTTCCTTGTCGGGGCGCGTCTTCTCGTGCTTCTTGATCAGGCCGCGGTCGTATTCGTCCACCGAGAAGCAGGCGGCAACGCCCCACTGCACGTGGGCGCCCATGTGGAGGCAGTAGACGTAGAAGCAGGCGGTGTCTTCCACGACCAGCGGCGCCGCGCCCTTCAGCCGGGCGAAGTTCTTCGCCGCCAGGTCATAGACCGCGTCGGCGTGCGGATCGGTTCCGGGCGGGAGCTCGATTTCGGGGCGTGACACGCGAAGAAAACTGAGCGGGTTTCCCTGGGCCAGGGCCCGCGCTTCCTCGGCGTTGACTACGTCATAGGGCACTGACGCCACGGCGGCCGCCGACTTCGGCGCCGGGCGCAGGGCGGCAAACGGGTAGATGGCAGACATGGGCTCTTGAATTATCGAACAGGAGAGGAAGGGATCAGGAGTTGTTTTTGGGCTGGTTGATCAGTTATTGGCGGCGCGGGCGGCGGACGGGGCGAGGAGCAACACGAGGAAGCGATCGCGCTCCGATGAGAACACGTCGATCAGCGTGGCCGGCACGGGGTCGCCGGGCGGCATGTTGCGGTGTTCGAGGACCGGGTTCACGTAGCGGCCGTTCTTCTTCAGCCCGTAATGCAGGTGCGGGCCGGTGGCGAGGCCGGTCTTGCCGACCTGGCCGACGAGCTCACCCTGGCCGATGCGCGCACCCTGCCGCACGGAGATTGCCGACAAGTGCAGGTACTCGGTCTCGTAACCGTTCGGGTGCCGCACGCGCACGGTGCGGCCGCCGCCGCCGGTCCATCCCGCGAGGGTGACCACGCCAGGCGCCACCGCGACGACCGGGGCGCCGGTGGCGGCGTGGTAATCGACGCCGTTGTGCGCGCGCGCGTAGCCGAGGATGGGGTGCTGGCGTGAGGTCGAGAATCGCGAGGTGACGCGCGGCTCGAACTTGAGCGGCGACTTGAGGAAGAAGCGCTTCAGCGATCGGCCGCGGTCGTCGTAATACGCCGGCGCGCCGCCCTCGGGCGTGAAGCGGATGGCGCGCATCTCACGGCCGTCGTTGACCAACTCCGCGGCGAGGATCGGGCCGTAGCCGGCCAGCTTGCCCTCGCGCGAGTGCCGTTCCACCAGCAGCCGGAAATGATCGCCGGGCTGCAGGTCCGAATTGAAGTCGATCTCGCCGGAGAACACGTCGGCCAGGCCGAGGGCCAGGTCGATGCGCTCGCCGGCCTTGTCGAGCGCGGCCGACAGCGAGTTGGTCTCGCGATCGATGGCGCCTTCGACCATCACCACCGCGGTGTCTTTCGGAATGCGCTCGATCGCGGTGTGGAACCGGGGCGTGCCGTCGAGCGACCCGCGCGTGGCGGTGAGGCGGCGGTCGCCGTCAATCTCGTACTCGAAGCGGCGGACGCGGCCGTCGAGCATCCGGTCGATCACATACGGCTGGCCGGCGCGGATGCGCCGGAGGTCGAACGCGTTGCCAATGGTCGCCACCAGCACGGCCTTCTCCGGCCCCTCGATCATGTGGTGATCGAGCACGGCGCCGATCGTCGTGCGGGTGGGGATGTAGCCGCTCAGGTAGTCGGCGTCGCGCTCGAGCGACACGTCTGAGGCGAGACGCGACAGGCTCACCGGATCGGCGGCGTTCACCAGCCAGAACGCCGATGACGCGGCGCCCACGAGCAGGCCGATAGCCGGGACCAGGAAGCGTTTGCGCATCAAGAGGACGGCCGATCCTAACAAAACTCGGGGTGCAAAGGGATGCAAAATCCGCGTCAGCGGCGTGGCAAGGGCACGACGAGCTGCGCAGTTATGCCCGCGTCGATGCGAACCGGCTGGGTGACCTTGCGGCCGCTGCCTTCGAGCACCACCTGGTGTTCGCCCGGCGCCAGGTCGCGAATGGTCACCGGCGTCGTCCCGCGATTCTGGCCGTCGATGGTGACGCGCGCGCCCGGCGGCTCGCTGCGGATGTCGAGGCCGCCAGTCGTCGGCACGTTCTGCAGCTCGATGTACTGCGCCGTCTGCACGCCGGCCGCGATGGTCAGCGGAATCACGCGCGGCTCGGACCTGCCAATCCGGACTTCAAGCACGTGCGCCCCCGACGGCAGCGTCACCGTGAGCGGGGTCACGCCGCGGTCTTCGCCGTCGATGGTGACCCGCGCCGCGACCGGCCGCGACTGCACGGACAGATCGCCCTCGCCAGCGCGGGCCGCCCCCGGTTCGCGATTCCACAACCACACCACGACCGCGGACAGGATCACGACCAGCGCGACCAGGGCGAGCACCAAGGTGTTGCTTGCCGGTGCCTTGGGTGCGTACGGTGCCTCGGGCCCGCCTTCGCGGCCGGAGGCCGCTTCCGCCTTCGCTGAAGCTCCGGCGGACAGGTCGGCGAGGTTCCGCCGTAGCTCGCCCGATTTTTCGCGAGCGGAGGCGGATGCCACGTCGTCTGGCGCCGGTGCGGGCGGTACCGGCTCCGCGATCGCACGACGCGATTGGTCGATGGCGGCGCCGACCGTGGTGACCCACTCGTCGAGCGTCTTCGACGAGGTGACGTAGGCGCGGTCGCTGGCCAGCACCGACTCAAACGACACTTGCGCTTCGTGCGGCGACTGGAACGCCGTGTTGATGTCCACCTGCAGGGCGCGTGCGAGCCAGGCCGACAGCGCCTTCGACAGGGGCGTCGCCTCACCGTTGCGGTGCTCGGTCGCCGACTCGAGCAGCGACGGCAGCTGGTTCGGATACTCTTCCTCGCCGATCACGCGACCCAGGAGCAGTTCCAGCGCCACCACGCCAGTCGCGTGGGCATCGGCGCGGGGATTGGCGCGCGGCAGGCCGGCCGACGGCGCCATGGTGACGCGGAAGTCGCGCCATAGCCGATCGCGACCGAGGTTCAGCTTCTCGAGCGCGGGCCCAAAGGCATGTTCGGCAATCACCAGCCGCGCCTGCGACGTCACGATCAGCCGTTCGGGCGACAGCGCGCCGATGGCGGCATCGCGATTGTGACGGCCGAACAGCGAAACCGCCGGCAACAACTGCCGCAACAGGCCGATCACGACCGTGATGTCGAGCGACAGCCCGGCGGCCGCCGAGGCCCTCAGCATTTCCGACAGCCGCCAGCCCGAGGTGTCGTCCGACACCAGCACCAGCCGATCCGCCGAGGGGCGGTCGAGCCGGCGCAGCTGGACGTAGGACGCGTGCCGGACGGTGGCAAACCGCGCCACGCGGTCAGCCAGCGCCGCCACGAATCCGGGGTGTTCGACAAGGACCGGCGACAGATCGAGGAATTCGACCTCGTCTTCGCTTTCCGGATCGATTCCGCGGGTGCGGCGGCCGAAGCCGTCCACCGCGGTGACCGTCGGTTCGCTCACAGATGGGAGCACTCGAATCATTGGTGCAACGGCCCTTCCAGACACATCTGGGAGAGCCTCGTTATGCTAACCCGAAGCAGGCGAGAGGGTTACAGGAAAGACGCGACCCGCCGTGCCGGGCCCGCCTGGTCAATTCTGGCATCCGGGTTACACTCCTAACCGGGACGCGGCAGACGCGAAAACACCCCGAAGGACCCAAGGTAATTTGGACATCGCACTCACAGTCGTCGCAGCCCTGGTGTTCGGCTTTACCGCCGGATGGCTGCTGGCGTCCCGCAGCCGCGCCAGCCAGCAGGACCAACTGCGCGAATCGTTCGAAGCCCTCGCCGCGGCCACGCTCAAGTCGAGCACGGATGAATTCCTGAAGCTCGCCGACCAGAAAATCGGCAACGTCTCGAAAGAGGCCGCGCTGGATCTGGGCCGCCGCCAGCAGGAGCTGGGGTCGCTGGTCGGCCCCATCAGGGACACCCTCATCCAGGTTGACGCCAAGCTGAAAGAAGTCGAGAAGTCGCGCGTCGACGACAGCGCCGGCATGCGGACCATGCTGAGCCTCGTCGGCCAGACCCAGCAGCAGTTGCAGCAGGAGACGCAAAACCTGGTGCGCGCGTTGCGGTCACCCGGGGTCCGCGGTCGCTGGGGCGAAGTGCAGCTGCGCAAGGTCGTCGAGCTGGCCGGGATGATGGAGCACTGCGATTTCGACGAGCAGCCCACCGTCCTCACGGAATCCGGGCGCCTGCGCCCCGACATGATCATCAACCTGCCCGGCGGCCGGTCGATCGTCGTCGATGCCAAGGCGCCGCTCGAGGCGTTTCTCGATGCCCAGGGCGCCTCGGACGACGGGGTGCGGAGCGGGAAGCTGGCGGACCACGTGCGCCAGGTGAAGGACCACGTCACCAAGCTTGGGGCCAAGGCCTATTGGGATCAGTTCCCGGCCTCGCCGGAGATGGTCGTGTTGTTCCTGCCGGCCGAAGCGATTTACATGGCGGCACTCGAGCAGGACGCGCTGCTGATCGACTACGGCGTGACGCGCAACGTCATCATCGCCAGCCCGTTGACGCTGATTGCGTTGCTGCGGGCGGCCGCGTTCGGCTGGAAGCAGGAGCGGCTGACGATCAACGCCGAAGAGATCAGCCGGCTGGGCAAGGCGCTGCACGAAAGCATCGCGACCATGGCGGACCACTTCGAAGATCTGCGCAAGAGAATGGACGGGACGTTCTCGACCTTCAACAGGGTGGTTGGCTCGTTCGAGAACAACGTGCTCGTCAAGGCGCGCCGGTTCCGCGAGCTCGGCGCCGGGAGCGCGAAGGAGATCCCGCTGATCGATCCGCTGGAGACGGTGGCGCGCAGGCTGGACGCCCCCACGCAGCAGCAAGGGTTGCTCGACTCGGAAGAAACCGAAACCACCTCAGGAGAGTGTTCATGAAGCGAGTAGCAATTGTCGTGGCGGCAGCCGTGACCGCAGCCACGATCACGATCGGCGCACAGGCCGGCAAGCCCGAGGCGATGTCGCTGGCCGGCCAAGCACTGATGGTGCCGGCCGCGATCCCCAACAGGCAAAAGCTCGACGCCGACCTGGCGCAGGCCGAGAAGACGCTGGCGGCCAGCCCCAAGGACGCGGAAGCCATCATCTGGGTGGGCCGCCGCCTCGGTTATCTGTGGCGCTACAACGACGCCATCGCGATGTTCACCAGGGGCGTCGAACTCCACCCGAACAACGCGAAGTTCTATCGCCATCGCGGCCATCGCCACATCACCATCCGCCAGTTCGCGAAGGCCCAGGCCGACTTCGAAAAGGCGGCGCAGTTGATCAAGGGCCAGCCCGACGAGATGGAGCCGGACGGCGCGCCAAACCCGGCCGGCCAGCCGCGCAGCACGCTGCAGTTCAACATCTGGTACCACCTCGGCCTCTCGTACTACCTGCAGGGCAACTACGCGAAGGCCTACGACGCCTACGTTGAATGCATGAAAGTGTCGAACAACGACGACTCGGTGACGGCGACCAGCGACTGGATGTGGATGACGCTGATGCGGATGAACCGCAAGGCCGACGCCGCCAGGGTGCTCGAGCGCATCACGCCGAAGATGGACATCCTCGAGAATGCCTCGTACCACCGCCGCCTGCTGATGTACAAGGGCCTCGACAAGCCGGAGGCGCTGCTCGACACCGCGAAGGCCGACGACACCACCATCGCGACGCAGGGGTACGGCGTGGGCAACTACTACTTCGTCACCGGCAACATGGCAAAGGCGCGCGAAGTGTTCCAGAAGGTCACCTCGGGCGGTGGCTGGAATGCGTTCGGCTACATCGCCGCCGAAGCCGATCTGTACCGGATGAAATAGACGAAAACCGTCAGCCGCCGACGCTTTCGTCGGCGGCTGGAAACCACCAGGCCGCGGGCCCTCTGGTATTGCCGCATCCCCGCCGGGTTCGGCCGGGAACGACGATTGCAGTCCTCATCCGCATGCCCCTGCTCGAGCGGATCGGTGTGGCGTGCCCGGTTCCCGGTGAGCGGGCCGCGTTCCAGGAGTGGCTGCACGCCGCCGGCTACGAGCCGGTGCCGATGCTCGACCTCGACTCGCTGGCGCGGGAGCTGGCGG
Source organism: uncultured Acidobacterium sp. (assembly GCA_964355095.1). Classification (GTDB taxonomy): domain Bacteria; phylum Acidobacteriota; class Vicinamibacteria; order Vicinamibacterales; family UBA2999; genus 12-FULL-67-14b. The sequence continues at coordinate 22,526 of CAYHCX010000027.1, read as the reverse complement.
CGCGGCCCATCGAAGCGCTGATCGCGGATGTGTCGTTGATCCCGGCGGCCGATCTGCCGCGGGTGATCCGCATCCTCGGCGCCAACCGGCCGCTGATCGTTGTCGGCGAACCGGCACGAGCGCTGGAGCAGGTGCCAAGGGACGTGACCTGGGTTGACCGTCCGGTCACGCGCGACAACTTCCAGCTGTTGATCGCGTTGGCGCTGGCCGAAGGGCGCCCCGCCCGGCGCTCGCCCCGCAAGCTCGTGCCGCGGTTGCTCGCGCAGGTGGACGGCGTCTCGGCGAAGGTCATGGATGTGAGCACGGAAGGCGTGCGCCTCGAGGTGACGGGCGCCACGCCGTCGGCTCTGCCGCCCTACTTCACGTTGCGGGTTCCGGCGTTCGGCATCGCCACGAAGGTCAAGCGGGTGTGGGTGGCGGCACCGGGCCAGAGCGCCTTGTGGTGCGGCGGCATCATCGAGCGCGGACAGGCAACCAGGATCGAGGCGGGCTGGCGCCGCTTCATCGAAACGGCGCCGACGACCGGCGAAATCACGATCCGCCCGTCCTAGGCCGCGGTCCTGGCGCTCTTGGCCTTCGCCACCCTGACCTTGGCGTCTTTGGTCGTCTCGCCGTTGTCCTGGTCGCCGTTGGCGCCCTTGCCTGACTCGTCCCAGTCGCTCTCGAACACCTGCAGGATCTTTCGCGCGACCGCCGGGTTGGTGACGATCAGGCCAACCTCGCGCCGGTTCTCGAGTTCGTCCTTGCGCAGGCTCTGGCTGCCCACGAAAGCGCGCGTGCCGTCACGCACGATCGCCCGGACGTGCAGCCGCATCGGCGACAGTTTGCGCGACCGGATGTCGCCGACTTTGCCCTTGATGGCGCCCAGCACGCGCACCGTCACGCCCTTGGCGGCGCGCTCCGCAAGCAGCTTGACCATCCCCGGGTCGTGGACCTTGGCGTCGTAGATAGCCAGCTCCTTCCTCGCGCCCTTGATGAAGTGCGCCAGCATCTCGCGGGCATTCTCCGGGCTGACCACCAGGTTCGATTTCGACGGCAGGTACGGCTGGCGGCTGAGGTCGGCCTCGAACAGCTTGGACGCCTCTTTGACCGAGCGGTGGTCCCTGGTGGAAACGGCGAAGCTCCGGCTCGCGTCCATGTCGAGCTTGGTGAAGTTGAAGCCGAGCAAGTGGAGCGTCGAGTCGACGACCATGTACTTCGCGTGATAGCGCAACAGGTCGTCGGCGCTGCGCGACACCGACACGCCGGCGGCCAGCAGGCGCTGCTCCAGTTTTCGGAGCCGCGCTTCGCCGCCGCGATTGGTGTTCGCAATCAGCGCGCGCACGGTGACGCCGCGCTGCACGGCCGCACCCATCGCCTTCTCGATATCGTCGCGATCCAAGCGGAAGATGAACACGTCGACCGACTTCTTCGCCGTCTTGATGGCGCGCAGAATCGGCACCGCTCCCGCTTCCGGTTGGATGATCAGCTTCACGTTACTTCGGCACCTTGGCCTTGGACTTCTCTTCCCACTCGATGGCGCCCTTTCCGGACGGATCGAGCTCCATCAGCGCCTTCGATACCCGGTCGGTGCTCAGCGCGCGGGGCGCCGTGGCCATGTACGACACCGCGTCTTCCGCGGCAGTGCGCATCTCGAACTTTACCTTGAAGCGGCGCAGCACGGCTTCAATCTTCGGCTTCAACTCCGTCGTCTTGGCGCCGAACTTGACGCTCAGCTCGAAGATGCGCGTTTGCGGCTCGAAACCTTCGATCACCCAGAGGCACGCGGCGATGAAGACGGTGCCGATAATGGCCAGGCCGTAGAGGCCGACGCCCGAGGCGAGCCCGACCGACAGCGCGCACAGCATGACGACGGCGTCCTTGGGGTCGTCGATCTTGGAGCGGTAGCGAATCAGGTTGGCGGCGCCGACAATGCCGAAGGCGCGGGCGAGGCTCGCGCCCACCACCAGCATGATCAGCGAACCAACCACCGCGAGAATGATCTGCGTCTGCACCACGGCCGGCTGGCGTTCAGGGGTGCCGCTGCGCCTGGGGCGCAGCGCCAGCGCGGCACCGAGGAGGGCGGCCAGCGGCAGGCGGATGAGCGACGCGAGAACCTCTTCCTGGAAGTTGTCCATCACGCCCGGGAGGTCGACGATCAAGGGGTCCATGGCTAGCTCGTTTCCTGCCCGCTCAGTGCGAGCCCTTCCTGAATTTTTGCCTTCATCTTCCGGATGTAACGCGAGCTGGTGTCTGCCGGCATCGCCGCGGCCGAGAAGACGTCATTCCATTGCTGGTCGGTGATGCGATTAAAGAGTCCCGAGATCCACAGCACGTCGGCCGGCGCGAGGTCTTCGAGCAGTTCCCGGTGACGCGCGTGGTAGTCGAACTGCACGCGTCCGTCCTGCACGCCGAGCACGAAGCGCTGGCTTTCAAAATCCTCGAGGCGGTTGCGGGTGCCGATCGGCCACGCGGTCTTGCCGAACGACGCGCCGAGATCCTGGACGACGAACCACCGCTCGGTGCCGACCGGCCTGGGCACCATGAGGATCTTATTGTTGCTCGACTTCAGATCCCAGTTGTTGATCAGCAGGTTCGCCAGGATCAGGCCCCTCAGTTCCCGCGTGCCCTTGAACGGGTTCTCCTGCCATGACCAGTCGCCAAGAGCGACGTGGTCGGACTCGAGCCGGAACCGCCCCGGGAGCGGACGTGGCACCGGGCCGTTGGTCAGCCTCCACTCGGGCAGGTAGTGGACCACGGGTTGGTGATAGCCAACGGCCCAGAGCAGCCGGCTGGCAATCACTTCGGGCTGGCCTTCGTCGCCGGTCTTCACGTCCCACGGGCGGCCCTCGGGGTCGACCACGTCGTACCCCGCGCTGTAGCCAACCGCGTCGATCGCCTTGAACGCGTAGTCCACGTCAGCCGACGGGGCCAGCGCCTGGCCGCCGCGGCCCCAGCGCAGGTCGCGCGCCGCGATGTCGCCCGGGTCCTGCCACAGCTCCGACAGGTTCGCCTGGCCGGCGAGGTTCGGCGCCGTCGTGCCGGCCGGCGTGGTGATCGCCGCCACCACCACTGCCGCCAGGATCACACCGCCGGCAAGCCGCCACGATGTGGAAGGGAACGTCATGACTTGGTGTCGGGCTTGGCCTGTCGCGCAATCTCGCCGGAATCGACGACCTTCCCACGGCGCGAGATGGTCTGGAATCGCATGACGTCGCCGTCGATCTCGACCAGCATGTAACTCTGCTCGGTGTCGAAGCCCCTGGCCGTCAGCGCGCCCATCCTGATGTCGCCCTCGCGCAGCTTGGCCGCGCCGCCGGACGTGAAGTAGGCAATGCCCCGCTGCGGCTTGATGCGCTCGTAGAAGTGCTCGTGCCCGGCGAAGACCACGTCGACGCCGTACTTGATGAACATCGGCTCGACGATCACGCGCAGGTCAACTTCGGAGCCGTGCGCCTCCCCGGACGAGTAGAGCGGGTGGTGGAAGTAAGCGACCTTCCACCTGGCGTCCGAGGCCGACAGCTCCTTGTCGAGCCAGGCCTGCTGGTCCTTGTCCATGTAGTTGCTGTCGAGCGCGAAGAAGCGGACGTCGTGCTTCTGGTAACTGTAGAAGCGCTGGCCGTCCATGCCGAAAGGCTTGTAGTAGCGCTGGTTCGGGTCGTCGTGGTTGCCGAGTGACGCATGGAACGGGATGTTCGCGTCGAGCAGCGGCTTGTACGGCTTCTCGAACTTCTGGGAGAAATCCCGCGGGCGCTCGGAACCGTAGATGTTATCGCCCAGCATGATGGCGAACTCGTACGGGAACACCTGGTGCGACTTCCACACCTGCGCCGCCACGTCGTACTGCGCGCGATCACCGGTGCCGGTGTCGCCGAGCACGAGGAACTTCACCGAGTCTTTGCCAACGGGCGGGCGTGTTTCCGTGACCGCCGACATGAAGGTGGCGGGGGCCTGTGCCTGTTCGGCCATGCCGGCCGCCAGGGCGGTGGCCGCCGCCAGCACCAGGAGCGCGCACTTCAAGATGATCATGACAGCTCCCTTCCATTACAAGGGCTGTGCCAGAGGCCTGACCACCATTTGAGCCACAGCCACCTCAGCAACCACTTAGTAGTGGCGATGCGGCGCCGCCGCGGCCATGGTCTGGGTGGCGAGGTGCCTAATCTGATGCGCCGGCTACTCACCGGGGACGGGTCTAAGAAACCGGGTTTCTTTTTCGCTTGCGACGCCAGAAAAAGAAACCCGGTTTCCTTGCACTGTTTCGCTTGCGACGCCAGAAAAAGAAACCCGGTTTCTTTGTACTGGCGACGGGCGAACGCTCATCCGGTATCCCATCCAGGTCAGGATGAGGCCGGCGAGTTCGGTGACGTAGAGCACCTCGGTGTAGCCCATGCGCGTGGCGCTGCCGCCGATGCCCGGCAGAATGGCGCCGGTGGCGATCAGCACATTGGCAATCACCCGGTGTCGGGTCGCCGGGTCGGCGCTGTAGCGAAGCGCCGACAGGATGGCGCCGCCGATCAGGAAGACCACGGCGTAGATGTTGACGAAGGGGCTGAACGCCCGCACCCATTGCCAGCCGAACACGCGCCCGGTCAGGCGATGCGCCTCGACCTGCGAGTAGTCGATGGGCGACAGGATCACGGCCACCGAGGCGATGACGACAAAGCCGATCAGGATCGCCGTGAGCACGTGCGCGGTGCGCCGGCGCAACAACAGGTAGACGGTGCCCTGGGCCAGTGGGGCGCCACCGAGCAGCGCCCCCGAGATGTACCACGCCCGAAAGGTCGGCTCGTTCCAGCCGATCAGCGTGGTGGTGGCTTCGGTGAACGTGCCGACGCCGTAGGTCGCGACCCCGATCGCCCACCACAGCAGGTGGAGGCGGTCCGGGTTCGCGCGATAGCGCCGGAAGATCTCGAGCGCGAACGGCACCGCGAGAATCGTGGTGACGACCGGCACGTAGTGCACAAGCGACGCCGACATGCCGTTCATCAGAAGGCCCCCACGTTCAGTCCGATGGTGAAACTGCGGCCGCGCGCAGGCGCGAACTGGAACTGCTCGCGGTAATAGGTATCGCCGAGGTTTTCCACCGCGAACACCAGGCCAACGCGGTCGCGGCCGCGGGCGATGTTGACGCCGAACGCGGCGCGCTGGACCGTGAAGCCCTTGAGGGCCAGCAGGTCCTGCGCGATCAGGAACGGCGAGTCGAGCAGCGTCTCGGCCACCCGCGTCACCTCGGCCTGGCTGCGGACCCCGTACTCGGCCCACCACCGCCCGCTGGACCGGGTGAACCGCGCGTTGACAATCACCTTGGACGGCGTGATGTTGTCGAAGGGCGTGCCGGCGAGCGAGCTGTTGTCGAGCGGGTTGACGCCGTCGGTGATGGTGCCGCGCGTCAGCGCCGCGGCGCCGGTCAGCGTCAGCACGCCGGGCCGGAACACCAACGGCGCGGCCGCGTTCAGTTCAACGCCGGTGATGCGCACGTCGCCGTAGTTGGTGGACTGCGCCAGGGCGCCGGCCGAGTTGGTCGCCACCACGAGGTCCTGGGCAATGAAGTTCTGGTACTGGTTCAGGAAGTAGTAGGCCCCGCCCGACACCTTGCCGGCGCGGAACTTGACACCGGCGTCGAAGTTGTTGCCGGTCTCCGGCTTGATCTTCACGTTCGGCACGATGCTGCCGGCGGTCGCCGGTCCCGCAAACAGCAGCTCTTCGAGGTTGGGATGGCGATAGCTGCGACCGAAGCGGACGAACGGGTTGATGGCGCCGTCGGGGTTCGAGACAATGCCGATGTCGCCGGTCATCGCCTTGCGCGAGTAAGTGGCGCCAGCCGCGTCAGGCAGCGTCGACAGATCGATGGCCGGCTTGGCATTGCCGATCACGCTCATGACGTCGTAGCCCGGCGTGGCTTCGGTGTTCACGGTGTAGAAGTCGCCGCGAAGCCCGGCCACCACCGACAGGGAGGGGCGCACGCGCCATTCATCCTGCGCGAACACCGCGACGTCGCGCAGGCTGGCATCGGGCACGCGGACGGGGTGCGCGATCGACGCCGGGCCCAACGCCATCGGCGACGGCAGCGCCGCCGCCGCCGGCCCCCTCGCGCCCAGCACCACCTGGCCAACCAGCGACATGGTCGTCGCCGTGGTGCGCAAGTCGCTGCTGCGGTCGCGATAGAACGTCGCGCCGGTGGTCAGCAGGTGGTTCGCGGCCGGCACGAACACCGCGTGCAGGTCGACGCCGGGCGTCCACACGCGCTGCTCGGTGTCGGACATGATGTCGAGGCGCATGACGTTGATCGGGAAGAAGGTGACCGCCGTCGGCGCCGGGAACTGCACCGGCAGCGTGGTGCGCAACAGCCGCTCCGTGCGCTGGTAGTAGGCGGTCAGCGACAGGTTGGCGAGCCACGGCGTGACGGCCTGCGCTTCGTAGCGCGCCGACACCTTGTCGAAGTTGCTGTGCGGCAGCGCGGTGTCGTTGAAGAAGTAGGGCTGCTCGAAGTCGGGGAAGCCGACGTTCTCCATGCGGCGGTTCTGGTAACGCACGCGCAGCGAGCGGCGGTCGCCGAGCTTGACCAGCGACGAGGCGTTGAGGAACCTGCCCTCGGCCTGCGAGTTCAGGATCTCGCTGCCGGTGCGGACAAACGGCGCGTTGAACGGGTCCGGGAAGGCCTTGAAGGCAAACCCGAAGTTGGTGTCGATGGTGTCAACCTGCTTCAGCGTGCCGGCGGCGAACAGCGGCCGCGTGTCTTCGACGGCAAATTGCCCCGACTGGTAGTTGTCGTACTTCTCCGCGCCGGCCTGCAGGCGGAAGCTGACGCGCGGCGAGGTGGCGCCCACCGTCACGGTGCCGCGCATGCCGTTTTCGTTCGAGCTGTAAAGGCCGTTGAAGCCGTAGAGCAGCTGCGTGGTCGGCGACAACGCCGGCTCGTTGGTGATGATGTTGATGGTGCCGGCCAGCGCGTCGGAGCCGTACATCAGCGTGCCGGCGCCGTTGATGATCTCGACGCGGTTGATCGAGTCGGGCGAAATCAGCCCGACCTCGGCGCCGGTGCGGTTGGTGGCCTGGCGCGCGGTGTTCATGCGCTCGCCGTCAACCAGCACGAGCATGCGCGTCGAATCAAGACCGCGCAGGCGCGGCCGCACGCCAAAAGGCCCGCTGCCCTCGGGGGTGACGTTGACGACCGACGCCAGCGCGTCGCCGGTCGACGTGGCGTTCATCTGCTCGACGGCCGCGTCCGACAGGGTTTCGACGTGCAACGGGATCCGCCGGACCTCGCGTTCGGACCGGCTCGCGGTGACGCTGACCTCGGTGCTCATCACGCCCAGTTCGAGGGACATCGGCACGTCCAACGCGGCCTCGACCTGCTCGACCACCACGGTTCGCGCGGTTTCCGAGAAGCCGGGGTGCGACACGATCACCAGGTAGGTTCCCGTCAGCGGCGCCTCGAACCGGTAGCGCCCTTGCGCATCCGTCTCAATCGTCACTTCCTGGCCGGTGGCCACCGTGCGAAGCACGACCCGCGCGGCGGGAATGGCAGCGCCGGTGGTGTCGAAGACGGTGCCGCTGATGGTCGCGGCGACACTGGGGACGGCGGCAAACAAAGCCGCTGCAAACAACAAGACACGGGCGGTACGCATGGCAACTCTCCGTACGAGCAAGCTCGCTGACAGAAATCCAGAAAACGTCTGAAGTCAGAAACCGGGCGGAGCTATGCGCGGGGAGGGGGTCGAGAGGAGTACTGCGGGGAGTAGCCGTCGCCGAACCTGCCGCCGCGGGACGAGACCGTGACGAGGCTGGCGTGGAGACGGGCGTGACGATCGCGGCGCGCGAGCAGGCCCGCGAGCATCCACAGCGTGATGGCGAGCGCCGACGTCGCCACCAGTTGCAGGACCGACGCCGCTACCGTTTCGGGTAACGCAAGAGAGTTGATGGAATCGCTGAACTCGGTCGCGACCGCCGGACCATGCAGCAGCGCGGCCAGCACCCACACGGCAATGCCCTGGCGGCTCCAGACCGAGGCGCCACCACGGCGGATGGCCACCAGTGCCGACACCAGTCCAACGGCCAGCAGCCAGCGGAAGACCAGCCACGGATCGTCGAGCCGGCCCGCCGCCGCTTGCGTGGCAAACAGCCAGCCGTGGAACGTCACCAGCACCGCCCCCGCCAACACGGACGTCGTCCGGACCGTCGAGCGGTATCGCTCGAGGCGCGGCGGCCACGTGATTGGACGGGAAAGCATCACGGCATCATACCCGACGTCCGGAGCCCGGCAAATTCCCACAGCCCGGCAACAGCAAGAACGCGGCCACGTGTCGCCACCCGGCGAATACGGCGAATATTGGAAATATCCCGCAACCGGTCGCCCTCGGGCACTGAAAAGTCCGCACGTCGGGCCCACGAGCACGTGCGACCGGCGCGTGACTGGTAACGAGGTCAAAGGGCGAGGGCGGTGCGCAACTGCTCGTCGACGGCACCAAGATCGGCCGGTGGAAGTTGCCCAAGCTTCTTGATGATCATTTCCTGCTTGATCGTACGGATGATTCCCGTGACCGTCGATGGCAATGGAAGGCCGGCGTCCTGCCATTGTCCAATCGCATGGTCCCCAGGCAGCAGCCGGTCGACATTGCTCGTGATGGCGGCGAGAACGGCCTCGCGGCGACTCCTGTGGTAGCGGGCGGAACTCACCAACAGCGCCGGCCTCTGCTTGACGCCCTTCTCATCGGCAAACACAAACTTCACGAGGACGACATCGCCGCGCTTATAGGTCGTCATAGACCTGATCGGTGGCGTTCCGCCACAGATCGCCGAGGACGGGGTCCGCGCGTTCGGTCAGGGTTTCGGCTTCCGACGTGTCGTCGCCTCCCAGGTCTTCGCGCAGACGCTCCTGGAGCGCGCCGACGACGTAGTCGCGGATTGTCTGATCGCGCTTTGCGGCGGCCAGGCGGACTCTTCGGCGTGTGGAGGTCGACACGTCGATGCTGAGCCGGGCACGGCGGTCACCGGTGGGGTTCATGACGGCACATTACCACATGCCCACATTTACGTAAATGTGCCTTGATGATCAGCGCCCGGATCCCTTGGTCGAGGTCATCGCAACATGTCCCTCGTGACGGCGGCATCGCCGTCGTTCGGCGCCGGCTCAACGCCCATCACCGCGCACATCAGGTCGTAGACGTGAATGTTCTCGAACGGCTTGACGATCAGCCCGCGCCGCAGCCGCGGGCCGGAGGCGATGAACAGCCCCTGCATCGACCTGGCCCGCGCGTCGTAGCCGTGCGTGCCGCCCGGCGAGTGGCGGTCGTGCCGATCCCAGCGATCCGTTTCCGACCTCGATGTGATGTACCAGCCTTCATCGGCAATGCCGATGATCGGCGACACGCGCGGGTGGTCGGCGAGGCCGTAGACCGCCGGAATCTCACCACGGCGATAGACCTGCAGGGCGGGATGCTGGTCCTTCAGCGCGGCATACAGCTTCTCGACGTCGCCATTCTTCGGCGCCAGCCCGAGCACCGGCGCCCAATCCACCACGTCCACGGTGGCGGGATCGACGTAGTCGTCCAGCACGATCATGCGATCGCGGCTGAGGGCGGCCATCCCGTGATCGCTGACCACGACGTAGTTCACGCGATCGGTCAGGCCCGCCGCGGCCACACCGGCGACCAGGTCGCCAATCGAACGATCAACGCTCATCGCGGCCTCCCGCACCTGATCCGAATCCGGGCCCCACGTGTGGCCGGCGTTGTCCACGTCGCTGAAATACAGCGTCAGGAACGACGGGCGCTTGCCGACGGGCAGCTTCAACCACTCGATCACCTGCTTGACGCGATCCGCGTTCGGCAGCGCGTTGTCGAAATCGCGCCAGAAGGTGGCGTGACGCCCGCCGATGGCCGCTTCCGACCCCGGCCAGAACATGGGGGCCGCCACCTTACCCTGCCGCTCGACGGTGTTCCAGATCGGCTCGCCTCCCCACCAGCGCGGATCCGCCAGCACGTCGCGGTTCGACATTGAGAAGTCGCCCGGAATGTCCGGCGCGCGCATGTTGTTGGAGACGATGCCGTGGTGCGCCAGCGTGAGGCCGGTGACGATGGTGTAGTGGTTGGGAAACGTCTTCGACGGGAATTGCGGGATCAGGCCCGCGGCGCGGACGCCTTGCGCCGCGAGCCGTGAGAGCGTCGGCGGCGCGAAGCGTTCCAGGTAGTCCCATCGCCAGCCGTCGATCGAGATCAGGATGACGATGGCGGGGTCGGCGGGGAGCGGCGGCGCCGGACGGCACGTCGCGAGCAGAAGGAGCAGTCCGGCTACTGCCGGACGCATCAGCTTGTTCCGAAGAAACACGCGGAGAGTGTAATGCGGAGCCCCGGTGGTCTGGTCTTCAGCTTCGCTCATGCCAGCTCGTTATCGACCGGCGGCGCGGGTCCACGCCCTGAGGCGATCGGCCTGCGCGATGGTGTCTTCCCGGTCGAGCCAGGCATCCACCGGCCACGGCAGGCGCCACGTCCAGTTGACCTCGTCCACGACCGCGGGCGTGTTGATGCGATCCGTCCACCCGAACACGTCCTGCAGCGGAATCAGCGTGAGGCACGAGCCGGCGGCCAGCAGCGACCGCAGGCGCGCGGAACGCTGCGCGTCGCTCTGCCCATCGTCGGTGGCAGCCAGCGGCTCGATGTCGTGCGTGCCTGTGGTGGCCACGGACAATTCAGGAAAATCCCTGGGATCGATCAGCGGCTTCTCCGGCCGGTCCCAGTGCCGTTCCCAGCGCAGGACCTTGAGGCCGGGCAGGTCGAGGCGCGCCATCGATTCGCGGACGAAGGGCGGGATCACGCCCAGGTCTTCGGCGATCAACTCGGGCGACGGCGTCCCGGAGCCGAGGATGCCGATCAGCCTCTCGCCCAACCGGATCTGCGCCGGCTCGTCGCCCGGCTCGAAGAAGGCGGGCAGGCGCTTGTCGATCGGCCGGACATACATGCGGTAGAGGCCGACGAGGTGGTCGATGCGGAAGCCGTCGTAGAGCGCCGCGTAGCGTCTGGCGCGCGCGCGCATCCACGCGAAGTCGGTGGCGGCCATCACGTCCCAGCGCCACGGCGGCAGGCCCCAGTCCTGGCCGTTCTCGGCGAAGGCATCCGGCGGCACGCCGATGGTGGCGTCGAAGCGGAATTCCGGCTGCCGCGCCCACACGTCGGGGCTGTCGGCGGAATTCATGAACGGCAGATCGCCGAAAATGCGCGTCGGCCATGCCCGGCGCTTGGCTTCCGCCCACTGGTCGGCGGCCAGCCATTGCAGGTACATCCGGTAGCGAATCTCGGCATGGAGGGCGCGTCGCGCCGCGGCGACCGTGGCCGGCTCGGCGCGGGCCAGCGGCTCCGGCCACAAGTGCCACGGCAGTTCCTCGTGCAGCGCATGCAGGGCGCGGAACAGCGCGTACTCGTCGAGCCACCAGGCTTCTTCGGCGGCGAAGGCGTCGAACTTGCCGGCCCGCGGCGTGCCCCTCGACACCTCGAGCCGCAGGAACCGCTCGAAGCACTTGCGCAGCCATCGCTCCTTGAGCGTGCGGACCTCGGCGTACTCGATCCGCGGCGACTGCCGCAACGACCGCAGCGTCGCCATGTCGTCGTCGGTCAGCGCCAGCTCGCCGCCCTGCCCGGCGAAATCGACGACCTGCGGCAGCGAGATGTAGATGGGATCGAGCGCCATCGCCGACATCGCCGAGTACGGCGATCGCTCGATTGGCGGCATCTCGTTGATCGGCAGGATCTGGAGGAGGGACTGCCCCGCCTCGGCGGCCCACCGCGCGAACATCGCCAGGTCGGTGAACTCGCCAATCCCCCAGCTCTGGGAGGAGGCCAGGGAGAACAGCGGCACGCTGATGCCGCTCTGCCGGCGCATCATGCGGCGGGACCTGCCGACGCCCGCCGCAGGACGCGGGCGATCGCGGGCGCGAACACGGACGGCTCCGGCAACAAGCTCACCACGATATACGCCTCTCGCGCGAAGTCGAAGAAATATCCCGGATGCACCAGCACGTCGTCGACATCGAGCAGTTCGAGGACGAGGGCATCTTCGGAGCGGACGGCGGGCACTTGCACGACCGCCGACCAGCCGCCTTCAACCGGCAGCACGTTCACCGACGGCATGGCGGCGGCCTGGGTGCGCAGCGTGGCGAGATTGTGCCGGACCCGCGCGAGAATCTGCGCGCGCACGAGCGCGCCCTGCTCGATGAGAGCGGGCGCGGCCACCTGCACGGGCGTGGACACGGACAGGTAGGTGTCGGCCACGATCTCGTACGCCGCCAGGGCCTCGTCGACTTTCGCGGCCGGGCCGCCCACGCCGATCCAGCCCAGCTTCACCTGCGGCAGGCCCGCGGATTTTGACAGGCCGCCGAGGCTGAAGGTCAGCACGTCGCTGGCGGCCATCACGGGCGTCGCCGACGGCGCCGGATCGAGCGCGTAGTCGGCGAACACCTCGTCGCCGATGATCGGCCAGCCGTGAACGGCGCTCAGTTCCGACAGGGCGGCCAGGTCGTCGCGGTGCAGGAACGATCCGGTGGGGTTATTGGGCGACACGATCAGCAGCGCTTTCACCAGGGGGCCGATGGCGCGCCGCACCGAGTCGATGTCGATGCGCCAGGTGCCGTGATACTCGAGATCGTAGGTCAGCGCTGTAACAGACTCAAGACGAGCGAGGTGCTCGAACAGTGGATAGCTGGGCCGCGGCACCAGCACGGCGTCGCCCGCGTCACAGAACAGCTTGAACAGCAGCGCGTAGGCCTCGCTGGTGCTGGAGGTGACGGCGACGCGGTCCGCCGAAATGACGATGCCCTTGCGGCGGAAGTCGGCGGCGACCGCGGCGCGAGCGGGCCACAGGCCGAGCGGCTGCGGATCGTAGGCGAGCCCCTGCGGATCGGCGAGCGGCTCGAGCAGGCCGGCCGGGTAGTTCAGGCCCACTCGCGTCGGGTTCGATTCGGTCAGGTCGGCCACGGCCACGCCGCCACGGCGCTTGGCGTTGACCGCGCGGGTAAGGGCGTTGGGTTCGAGGTTCGAAGGGAGGCGCGAAGACGTCATTCAGCGGCTGACCAGCTCCACGCGTTGAATGACATCGCCTTCGAGTATGCCGTCCACCACGTCCATGCCGGCGATCACGCCGCCAAACACGGTGTAGATGTGATCGAGGCGCGGGGAATCGATCATGTTGACGAAGATCTGCGCGTCGCCGGTGTCGCGGCCGCGCGTGGAAACGCCCACCGTGCCGCGCAGGTGGAGCCCCGGCTCGTCGCGCATGAAGAACGGCTCGCCGCTGTACTCATTCGCGCCCGGGCTGCCGCCCTGAATCACGAAGTTTGGCGCAATGCGGTGGAACGTCAAGCCGTCGTAGTAGCCTTCGCCGGCGCGGCGCGCAATGCGAAGCACCGACAGCGGCGCGGCATCCACTTCGAGCGAGATGTCGAACGATCCGCGGCCCGCCATGTGAACGCGCAGCGCCTTGCCGCGTAGCGCGTTGACGGCGGCCATGGTCACGCCCGGCGCCGGCAGCGGCTGCGGCTCTGCCGCGCGCGGCCTGCCGGTCCAGGCCGTCAGCATCTCCGCGGCCTTGGCGGCCACCGCCGGATCGAAGTCCTTGAGGTAACCCTCGATGTTCGCCGCCTGCGTCGCATCGCCGTAGGCGTGCAGCCGGTCCAGGATGACCATCCGCGGATCGCGCGAGGTGTCTTTGTGCTCCTTCGTGATGCGGCCCAGCGCCGCGATCAGCGGCGAGGTGGCCTTCGGCGCCAGCGTCTTGTCTTCCAGCGCGCGGACGGCGGTCAGCACCAGTTGATAGTCGCCGCGGCTCAACGAATCGATCGCCGCCGGCACCGCCTCGGGCCGCTTCAGCTCGATCAAGGCGGTCAGCGCGGCTTCGCGCACGTTGTCGACGCGGTCGCCCATCAGCGTGGTGAGCGCCGCCACGGCGCCCAGCGCGGCCGCGGCGCGGGCGGCGTACATCCGCACCTGCCACGTCGGGTGTTCGATGAAGCGCGGCAGCGCCTTCCGGGCGTCGTCCGGCTGCGTGCGGGCGAGCGACACGACGGCGTGCGCCGGCGCGTGCCACAGGCGCGGCTGCATGGACAACGACTCGACCAGTGCGCTCAACTCAGGCGACGGGCCGTCCGCCGCGGGGCAACCGGCGCCGAGCTGATCGATGGCCTGCAGCCGCACGTGCGGGTCGGCGTCCTTGAGGGCGGCGCGGACCGGCGCGCACGACGCCTTCTGCAACTGGCGTCCCCACCCGCGCAGGCCTTCCAGCCTGACGCGCGCTTCCCTGTCGGCCATCGCGCGCTTCAGGAGCGCCTCGCCATCGCTCAACGCCGCATCAGTGGCCCCAGCTGCCGCCGCGAAGCGGCGGACTTCCGCATCCGCATCGAGCAAGCCGCGCTCGATCACGGAAGGGGTTGCCTGATTGCCGGTGACAAGCGCCGCCATCGCAAGACGGCGGGTCAACACCGATCGCGGATCGGCCGCCGGCCGCTGCGCGGTGGCCGCCCACCGCAGCAGATCCCAGGTCCGCTGGCCCAGTGGCGGCAGTTTCTTCGCGCGCACCGTGCGCGCCAGCGACTCCAAGCCGCGCGCGGATCCGATCAGCGCGGCCGAGTCGACGTCGTTCATCGAGTCGGGCGACGGCAGGCCGGTCACGAGCACGGCCTCAGCGGCCGCCGCCTGTTCGGCACTCTCGTACGGCAGCCGGCCGAGCGCGGCGGCGATCTCGCCCCAGGGCTCCCACGTGTTGAGTTCGGCGTCCACGGCCGCCCGGTCGAGGAGCAGCTTCTGCACCTCGATCACCGCCGCGGGCGTGCGCGCCATTTGCGCGAGCGCGTTGGCGGCCTCGGCGCGAATGCCGACCCCATCCGCCAGCGCCGGCGCGATCAGCGGGATCAGCGCCGGCCGCTCGAGCCGGCCGATCGCTCGAATCGCGGTGCGCCGCCCGTTGCCCTTCAGGCCTTCGAGCAGCGGCGCCAGCCCCTGTTCGGTGACCGGCCGTGCGTCCTCGGCAAGCAGCATTCGCTCTTGCAGCGATTGCGCGGCAGCAGGTGTGGCGCAACAGAGCAGGACCGCGACAACAACAACACCGGGTGTAGTTTTCATTGAATCGCCTTGGAAAACTACACCCGGTGTTGTTTCTTGTTCCCGTACTCCAGCATCTGCGCTGTGAGATCGCGAGGATATGAGATCTTGACGTCCGTGATGGCGCCGGATCGATCTTCGACTGCCTCGAGTTTCGGCATCACGAAGCCGGTGTACGACGGCAGCTTCAAGTGATCCACGCGCGCCACCACTTCGTCCCTGAGATCCGGGTCGAAATGCACGCCGTAGGTTTCAAACAGCTCGCGAGCCGCCTGGTAGTCGCCCTGCGACTTGATCCGCTGGACCTCGGCGAGCAGCCTGGCCACTCCGGCCCGGAACGCATCCGAGTCGGTCATCACGAAATAGGTCTTGCCGTCGCGCCGCCGCACGTCGATGGCCTTGGTGTTGGCGAGCAGCCAGTGGACGATGGCCTGGCGGTTGCGCATGTGGTCTTCTTCGAGCTGCGCGCCCTCGCGGACGCGCCGCAACTGGACCAGCGCATTGCGGGCGTAGGCCTCGTACTCGGTCTGCACCACCGCTTGCTGCTCGTCGGCGGGGATCAGCTCCATTTCCGCCAGATACGGATCGGCGACGAAATACAGCGCCACCAGGTCGGCGCGCGACTCCTCGAGCGCGGAGTACTGCTCTTTCAGCAGATCCTGCGGCGTCGCCTGGGTGCCGTCGGCCATGCGGCCGGAGCCGTGCCCGAGCACCTCGTGAATCTCCGTGGTCAGCTCGCTCGCGAACGCGCCCCACCGCTTCGCCCGCTCCACCTCCGCATCGTCCCACGCGAACTCGTGGCGGAAGGTGTCGGGCATGGAGCGCTCGTAGGCCTCGAGCACGTTGGAGAGCGACACCGACTTGCTGCCGTGCACTTCGCGGATCCGCTGATCGTTCGGCAGGTTCACGCCGATCGGCGTGACCGGGCCCGAGTCGCCAATCTCGACCACCACTTCAATGGCCATGGCCGACACGCCCTGCACCTTCGGCTTGCGGTACCTGGGATCGATTGGCAGGTGATCCTCGAACCACTGCGCGTGCGTGGCCAGGGCGCGGATCTTCTCGGTCTTCTCGTGGTTGGCGTAATACACCACGGCTTCCCACGCGCCCTTCATGCCGCGGGCGTCCATGTAGACCTCGATGAAGCCGTTCATGGTGTCAACCGCGGTGTCGCGGTTCTGGACCCAGGCAATGTCGAAGGCCTCGCGATCGGCGTCGTCGCCCGTCTCGTAGAACGTGATCAGCGCCGCCAGCGCCTTGCCCAGCGCCTCCGGCGCGAACGGCAGCGCGTCGCGAAGATGGCTGACGATCCGGCGAATCGGCGCATCGTACAACCCGCCGACGCGATACACCTCCTCGACCAGCTGGCCGTCGCGCATGGCGAGCCGCGAGTTCAGTTGGTGCTTCTCGGCAAACCCGTCGAGGTCGGCCATGGTGACGCCGTCGTAGAGGTTGTTGGCGCTCGAGGCGAGGATGTCCTGGCCATCGCCCGGGGTCTTCTGAGTGGCCATGGGCTCGAAGCCGGGATCGAAGAACATGCGGGCGTAGCGCTCGACGCGCTCCCCGATCGTTTCACCCTCGCCCAGCTTGAAGTCGGCGCCGTTGCGCGCCGCGATTTCCATCGCCTCCTTGACGCGCCCGCGATCGAGATTCAACAGGAACTTGCGCGCGGTCAGGTTGTTGTACGGGCCGGTGTTGAGCCAGACCAGTTTGGTGTAGCGGGTCAGCTCCGCCAGCGTCTCGGCCGGCACGCCCTGCGCGTGGGTCAGGACCTCTTCGAGCAGATCGCGGATCCCCAGGTTGTGGCGATGGCGCTGGTCGTAATAGATGTCGCGGCCGGCAATCGCCGCCTGGTAGAGGTGCCAGACCAGCGTTTTCTCCTTCAGGGTGAGTTCGTCGAAGCCGTCCGCATACAACTGGACGACGGCAGCGTCGTCGATCTGTTCGAGCAGGTACGGGCGGGTGGGCGTCATGCGTTACAGCGGAAGCTCGACGGTTTGTCCATGGTTTGGGATCTCGACGTTCCAGCCGAGTTCCTTCTGGATGGTGGTTTTCAGCACGTCCTGGGCAGCAGGCTCGCCGTGGACGAGGTAGGTGATCTTCGGCGCCCGCGGGATCGTGCGCAGCCACTTGATGATCTCACCCGAGTCGGCGTGCGACGACATGCCGTTGATCTTGGCGATCCTGGCGCGCACCGGCACCTCCTGCCCGTACATCTTGATGTAATGCGCGCCCTCGATCAGGTTGCGGCCGCGGGTGCCCACGGCCTGGTAGCCGACAAACAGCACGGTGTTGCGCTCGTAGGGCAGCTCGGCGAACAAGTGGTGCACGACGCGGCCGCCGGTGGCCATGCCGCTCGACGCGATCACGATCGAAGGTCCCGGCGTCTGGACCAGGCGCTTCGACTCATCGGCGGTTTCCACCGCCGTGAAGCGCGGCAGGGTGCGCTGCATGGTGGACACATCCTGGTCCAGTTCGTGAGACCGGCGCCGGTAGAACTCGAGGCCTTCGAGGGCCATCGGGCTATCCACGTAGATCGGCAGCTTCGGGATGCGGTTGTGGTCCTCGAGGCGGTACAACCAGTAAAGGAGCTCTTCGACGCGGCCAATCGCGAAGGACGGGAGAATCAGCTTGCCTCGCCGCGTCACCGTGTCGTTGACAATGGCCGCGAACGCCGCGCCGTCGTCGTCGGTCGGGTGGAGGCGATCACCGTAGGTTGACTCGACCAGCAGCACGTCGGTTTCGACGCCGGGCGACGGATCGGGAAGGATCGGCCGGTTGTAACGGCCCAGGTCGCCGCCGAACAGCACACGACCGCCGCCG
The DNA here is from genome assembly GCA_964355095.1 of uncultured Acidobacterium sp. Taxonomy (GTDB): domain Bacteria; phylum Acidobacteriota; class Vicinamibacteria; order Vicinamibacterales; family UBA2999; genus 12-FULL-67-14b. Next base: position 4,641 of record CAYHCX010000027.1, on the reverse strand, counting down.
CCTGCCCTGAGCGACGTCGAAGGGTTGCCGCGCCGCGTGGCCAGCACGAACGACGAACCCAGCAGGTGGCCGGCGTTGATGAACTCAACGTCCAGGTGATCGGCGACCTGGACCTTCTTCTCCATCGGGCACACCTTGAATCGGGAGAGCGCCGCGGTGGCGTCTGCTTCGGTGTAGAGCGGCAGCGCGGGATGATGTTTCGAGAACCCGTGCTTGTTGGCATGGCGGGCATCCTCTTCCTGGATGCGGGCCGCATCCGGAAGAATGAGCTTCGACAGATCGTGCGTCCCGCCGGTGCAGTACACCTTCCCCTTGAAGCCGGCGGCCACCAGCCGCGGCAGCCAGCCGGTGTGGTCCAGGTGCGCGTGCGTGAGGACGACGGCGTGAATGCTGTCGGCGGGCACCGGCAGCGCCGCCCAGTTGCGCAGGCGTAGCTCCTTGAGCCCTTGAAACATGCCGCAGTCGAAGAGGATGCGCTGCCCGTCGATGTCGAGCAGGTGCTTGGAACCGGTGACCGTGCGCGCGGCCCCAAGAAACGTGAGCGAAGGCATGGACGTATCATAAACAGCAATCGCCATGAAAACACTACTGCATCGAAGTAGTCACCGGGGACGGACGCATGGCCAGCGTCCAGATGGGTCTGAAGTATCCTGTTTCGCATGTATGCCATGGTGATCGTCCGCTACCGCCGGCCCATAGAAGAAGTGCTCGCCCAGCAGGAAGCCCACCGCGCGTACCTGCGGAAGCTCAAGGAAGAAGGCACCCTCCTCGCCGCCGGCCCCAACGAGCCGCGCTTCGGCGGCATGTTCCTGGTGCGCGTGCCGGACGACAACCCGCAGAAGGCGCTGGACGCCATCCGCGACGCCGACCCGTACTACCAGGCAGGCGTCGCTCAGTACGAGTTGTTGGCGTGGAATGTGGTGATCGGGAAGGACGCCCTGGATACGCTGTAGGGACGAGACAAGGAAGTAACAGGAGGCCAGAAGAAACGTCAGTCTTGTTTCTCCTAAACTCCTGATCTCCTGTTGTTACCTTCTGAACTCCTGTTACTTGTCTTTACGCTGGCGCAACCACTCCCCGAGCGTCCACGACCCGACCATCAGGGCGATCACGGCGAGGAGCGCGACGAGGAGTGGGCGGCCGGCCA
>CAYHCX010000027.1:0-3394 GCA_964355095.1 uncultured Acidobacterium sp. | reverse complement strand
CCGGTGAGCTCGCTGATGATCATTCCGGCCACGAACACGACGACGGCGCCGATCAGGTTGTGCCAGAGGAAGGCGATCGACGTGAACACCGTGACGTAGCCGACCACGGCCATGCCGGTGATCAGCCCCACGAACGCGCCGGTCGAGTTGGCGCGCTTCCAGCCGATGGCGAGCAGGAACACACCGAGGATCGATCCGTAGAAGAACGATCCGAAGCGGTTCACCACTTCGATCAGCGACCCCAGCTCCGCCGCCCAGATCGCGACCACCGACGCCAGCACGCCCCAGAACAGCGTCGCCACCTTCGACACCCGCAGCAAGTGCTTCTCGTCGTCATCGTCTCGCACCCAGCGGCGGTAGAAGTCGATCACGGTGGACGTGGAGAGGGCCGACAGCTCCCCTGAAATCGTCGACATCGCAGCGGCGAAGATGGCGGCCATCAGCAGGCCGATCAAGCCCACCGGCAGGTGCGTGACGATGAAGGTCGGAAAGACGTAATTGATGTCGTTGTAGCTCGAGTCGCCCGACACGTCCTTGACGATGGCCACCGCCTCGGCGCGCACGGCCTGCACGCGCGCCTCTTCGGCGTTGAACGCCGCCGACCGCGCGTCCCTGGCTGACACGTCGCCCGACCGATCGGCGGCGGCAAATTGCTCGGCGGCCAGCTTCCTGGCCGCGATGGCCTCGCCAAACTTCTGCTCGAGCGCGACGTACTCGCCCGCCCGCGCGCTCTCGCGCAGGCGCTGGTCGTGCGCCGGGTTGAACAGCATCGGCGGCGGCGTGAACACGTAGAACAGGAACATGAACACGCCGATGATCATCACCAGCGCCTGCAGCGGAATCTTCCAGTAGGCGCTCATGAACAGCGACGAGCGGGCCTGGTCGATCGACTTGGCGGTCAGGTAGCGCTGCACCTGGCTCTGGTCGGTGCCGAAGTACGACAGGAACAGGAACAGCGCCCCGATCGTGCCGGTCCAGAACGTGTAGCGCACGCTCGGGTCGGTCGAGAAGTCGAACACCTGCAGGCGCCCGGTGGTGCCGGCGATTCGCAGCGCCTCGCCGACGCTGACGTTGTCGGGCAGCCCCAGCATCAACGCGATGCAGGCCGCCGTCAGGCCGCCGATGATCAGGTACATCTGCTTGACGTCGGTCCAGGCCACCGCCTGCACACCGCCGAACATCGTGTAGATGGCGGTGGGCACGCCCATCAGCAGGCAGGTGGTGGTGACGTCGAGGCCGATCATCACCGACAGCACCACCGCCGGCGCCGAGATCACGGCGCCGCACGCGAGTCCCCGCGAAAACAGGAACAGCAGGGCGGTGAACGAACGTGTCTTCGCGTCGAACCGCTTCTCGAGATACTCGTAGGCGGTGAAGATGCGCGCGTTGTGGAAAAACGGGACGAAGGTGACGGCGATGATGATCATCGCAATCGGCAGCGCGTAGTACTGCTGCAGCAGGCTCATGCCGACCGCGTAGCCCTGGCCGGTGGTGCCGATCATGGTGATGGCCGACAACTGCGTCGCCATTACCGACAGGCCGATGGCCCACCACGGCAGGCTGCGGCTGGCCAGAAAGTAGCCCTCGAGGCCGCTGGTGTTCTTGCTGAGGCGGATGCCGTCCCAGATCACCCACGTCAGGTAGACCGCGATGATCGTCCAGTCGATCGCGGACATCAGCGTGTGAAGTAGGTCTGGAACAGGTAAAGGGCGGCCAGGGTGACGGCCCACACGACCGCCACCTTAATGTAGGTCCGCGACATGACGGTCACAGCCGCGTCACCAGCGTCTTGAGATTGGCGCCGGCCGAATCGAGCCGCTCGCGCCGGATCGACCAGCCCTCGCGATCCGTGTCGAGCAACCGCTGCGAGGCGGCGATGGCTTGCGCCGTCACCTCCGGAGCCGGACCGCCGTGGGTCTTCCTGACGGCCACGAAATGGGCGGGGCTCAGCACCTTCTGCAGCTCCGCCTCGGAGTATTCCAGCGGCCGGCCCAGGATGGCGCTCGACGCGCTCCGCAGCGCCGCCGACAGCGACACGTCCGGGTCCTCGGTCTGCGCCTTAAGCAGCAACGCGGCAATGCCGTGCGCTGATCGGAACGGCAGGTTGTGATCGCGGACCAGCGTGTCGGCCAGCTCGGTCATGGTCGTGCCGCCGTGCGCGGCCCGCGACGCCAGGTGTTCGACGTTGAAGTCGGCCAGCCGCATGGCCGCCGCCACCAGCGTCACCATGCGGATGGCATCCCCGAACATCGACGCCACCAGCGGCTGCAGGTCATCCTCGGTATCGACGATGTCGCCGAAGGGGGTGTTGTGGACGGCGGTGGTGATGGCCTGCGCCTGGCCCACGGCCTTGCTGCCGATGGCGCGCGCGTGCTCGAGGGCGACCGGGTTCCGCTTCTGCGGCATGATGCTGCTGCCCTGCACGAAGCCGTCGCTGAGGCGCAGGTAGCCGAACTCCATCGTGCACCAGAGCAGGAAGTCCTGGATGACGCGGCCGAGGCCGACAATCAGCACGCTGGTGGCTGACACGCTCTCCAGCAGGTAGTCCACCGTGGCAATGCTGCCGTAGGTGTTGCCGGTGGGGCCGCTGAAACCCAGCAGCTCACTGGTACGGTGGCGATCGATCGGAAAGCCGGTGCCGGTGATGGCGCAGGCCCCGAGCGGATTGTGGTTGGTGGACTCGTACGCCGCCGCCAGCCGCGTGGTGTCGCGCTCGAGCTGCTCGATCACCGCCAGCAGGTAGTGGGCGATGGTCGAAGGCTGGGCCGGCTGGGTGTGCGTGTGCGCGCCGTAGACGGTGCCGGTGTGGCGCCCGGCCAGCACCAGCAGGTTGCCGCGCAGGTCGAGCAGGGCCGACGCCAGCGCCGCGATGAACTCGCGCTGCCGGATGCGGTACATCGTCATGTCGATGTCGTTGCGGCTGCGCGCGGTGTGGAGGCGGCCGGCGACGTCTTCGTCACACGACTGCTTGATCAGGCGCTCGATGTAGAAGAACAGGTCTTCGTAGGTGCCGTCGTAAAGGACCTTGCGGACGCTGTCGAGGGAGATGCCGTCGAGCGCGGCGCGCAGCGCGCGGGCATCCTCTTTCGTGATGATGCCCTGTTCGGTGAGCATGACCAGGTGCGCGTAGTGAATCGCCATCAACGGCGACAACAACAGTTCCTTGGCGTCTTCGAAGTTCTCGTTGAGTACGTTGGCCACGTACTCGGGGGCAAATTTCATTTCGTACCAGTATGAACAGGAGATCAGGAGATCAGAAGAAGTTTTTCAGGAGAACAACGTTCTTATCTCTTGATCTCCTGCTAAACAACGACGCCGTAGCGCTCCGCGAGGATGCCCAGATGATGCTGCGCGTGGCCGGGAATGATCCAGCAGATGGCCCGGGCCGTCACGG
>CAYHCX010000026.1:32689-46262 GCA_964355095.1 uncultured Acidobacterium sp. | reverse complement strand
GCCTCTTCGTCGAGCATGATCGACAGCACCAACGCGCTCAGGCCGGCGGCCTGGCGCCGGGCCGCGTCTTTCTCGTCTGTGAGGGCTTGCCTGGATTCCGCAAGTTCCACAAGGAGGGGATCATCGAACCGCCTGGTGCACTCCACAAAGGCACTCCGCTCGTAGCAGAAAACAATGGGGAGGGTGGGCGCCGCTGTTGCCGGGAGGCCGCCAAAGAAACTGAGCCGATCGTCGCGTCCGGCCAGCTCCTTCGCGCGGGTCGCATCCGCGAAGTCCGTGGACTCCAGGTCCGATTCGTATCCCGCCTCCCACCGCAGCAGGGTTCGAACCGGTGGCCCAAGCGCGAGCACGTGGAACGTCGTGCAGCAGCGCTGCCCGCCGCTGAAGGTCGACACGATGAGCTCGGGCTGGTCGTCGCCGGTGACGTCCTCACAGCGTTCGACGTTGACCTGGCGCTCACGGATTTCGAAAACGCGGCGGTCGCGGCCGTCGACGAGAGTCAATGTGCCCCCGGCCTTCGGCACGAGCCCCGACACGTGGACGAGCGCGTACGGGCCACACCGGGCCGTGGCGGCCGGTGGCGCGGAGGCGTCGCTGGCGACCGCATGCGCCACGACACACGCGGCCGCAATCAGCAGGCAAAAGCGAAGTTGGCCCCGGCCCATCTCGGCGGTCCTTTCATGGATTCACTTTCCGAATAGTCCAACTCTCGTTGGCTCGTCCTACGGCTTTGGACGCGGCGCGAGCATCCGTTCGATTGCTTTCGCGCGGTCGACGGCAGGCAACGCCGGCCCGGGGCGCCCCGATTGGGGCGCGCCTGTGCCTTGCGGCGCAATCGTGAAGCCCGCGACTATGCGATCCAGCGCCGCTTCAACCTTGGCGAACATCCCGCGGGGGGCCGCCGCCATGACCCCGTAGTAGATCTGGCTTTGGTCGTTAGTCTCGCGAGGGACCACGGTTAGCTTGTAGCGGATGGTCGCGTCTTCGAGCACCGCAATGAGGACGGGGCGGTCGAGCAGGACGTCGAACTTGCTTGAGATCAATCTTCTGGTGGTGTCGTTCTTGAGCTTGACGGCGGCTCTTGCCAGCACGTCGGTGACGGCAACAGCCGTGGCCTCTCGCTGAACGAAGAAGATCACCCTGACGTCGGATTGGGAGACCTGAACAATCGCGGGGGTGCCGTCGGCGTCGGCGCCCGGCTTCCACCCGGCTGGCACCACGACGGAAAAGCCATCGGCTGGGCGCGAGAGGACCGCTGCACCCGGGGATTGCGCGCGGGCAAGCGGGGCGCACGCGAGCAGGACGCCGACGATGGCGATGGTACGGCTCGTCATGGTGTGGTCGCTACGGCTGCCTCCCCGCCTCGAAGACGAACTGCCAACCACCATCGCGAACTGCTTGCTCAACCGACTCGCGCAGCCGGCCATACTCGAGAGTGCCTCCACCCCCCACGCCGGTGTCGGTTCGCGATTGTGAGACGCGGGTTCCTCGCTGCGACGACTTCTCCACCGTGAATGCCGGCGGCGGAATGCCCCAAGACGATTCCGAAGACGATTCGCGAAAGCGGGCTTGTTGGGTGCCCTCGTCAAGGGTGATGCTGAACTTGTAGGTCACCCGGCGCCCTCCGAGGAACCACTTCGCGGCGATCGCGTCGTGCTGACCGGAAATAGTGCTGCCGCTGGTCGCAGCGTTGGCGACTCCCTGGTTGGTTGCGAGGGCAGTGAGGCGAACGGCGAGTTCCGACCGCAGGAGCGCGTCAGACATTGTCAGCCTCCCGGCTAACTCGTCCCCTTTCTACACCCGATCACCCGGATCGTCAATTGTTGAGCTTTGGCGATGGCGCCGGCGATTGAACCCGATTCCCTCGCCCTCCGAATTTCTCGATCTCGTGATCTGGCTCGCCAACCGTAGCTCACGGAACGTCCGGCGAGCGTAGGTTGGCGGAGGGAGAGGGATTCGAACCCCCGATACCCTTTCAGGTACAGCGGTTTTCAAGACCGCCGCCATCAACCACTCGGCCATCCCTCCGCGCCGACCAATATTCTAACGTGCGCGTGGTGTGGCCAACGGCAGAAGAATCAAGGCCGCATGGCGGACAGCTGGTTCCCAACCAGCGCCGCTTCGATCGCATGCGCAGCCCGCTTGCCGGCGCCGGCCGCGAGGATCACCGTCGCGGCGCCCGTGACGGCGTCGCCACCCGCGAAGACCATCGTCTTCGAGGTGAGTCCGGTTGCGTCATCCGCCAGCAGGCACCCCTTCGCGGTGACGGCCAGGCCGGAGGTGGTGCGGGTCAGGAGCGGATTCGGGGTGGTGCCGATGGCCAGCACGACGTTGTCCACGGGAAGCACGAACTCCGAATCTGGAATCGGGATCGGTCGCCGGCGGCCCGACGCGTCCGGCTCGCCAAGCTGCATCCGCTGGCACTTGAGCCCCGCCGCCCATCCGCTGCCGTCGTCGACCACTTCGAGCGGGCTGGTGAGCCAGTGGAACGTCACGCCTTCCTCGATGGCATGGTGATATTCCTCGACCCGCGCGCTCATCTCCTCGTCGCTGCGGCGGTAGACGATCATCGCCTCGTCCGCGCCCATGCGCAGCGCGGTGCGCACGGCATCCATCGCGGTGTTGCCGGCGCCAATCACGGCGACCCGCTTGCCGACCCGCACCGGCGTGTCGGTGTTGGGAAAATCGTAGGCCCGCATCAGGTTAATGCGGGTAAGGAACTCGTTGGCCGAATAGACGCCGTTCAGGTTCTCACCCGGGATGCCGAGGAACTGCGGCAGTCCGGCGCCCGTGCCGATGAAGACCGCGGCGTAGCCCAGCTTTCCGGTGAGATCGTCGAGCGTCAGCGTCTTGCCGATGATGACGTTGCAGACGATCTCCACGCCCATGGCCCTGAGGATGTCGATCTCCCAATCGAGAATCGCCTTCGGCAACCGGAATTCCGGGATGCCATAGCGAAGGACGCCGCCGGGCGCATGCAGGGCCTCGTAAATCGTCACCGGATACCCGAGCCGCGCCAGTTCGCCCGCGCAGACCAGTCCCGACGGCCCGGCGCCGATGATCGCGATCTTCTCGGTCTTGGTGATCGCGGGCTGGATCGCGGGCGGTTGAGTGCGCTCCCAATCCGCGACGTAGCGCTCGAGATGGCCGATGGCCACCGGATCGAACCGCCCGCCCATGCTGCACTCAGCTTCGCACTGCGACTCCTGCGGGCAGACCCGCCCGCAGATCGCGGGCAGCGGGTTGGCCGACCGCAGGATTCGCGCGGCACTGGCCATGTTGCCGGCCGCAACCGCGTGGATGAAGTCGCGAATGGGGATGTGGACGGGACAGCCGTCGACGCACACCGGATGCTGGCAGCGCAGGCAGCGCTCGGCCTCGAAGGCCGCGTGCGCGGCAGAGTAGCCGCCGTTCACCTCGAAGAAATTGTGGGCGCGCGCCTGGGCGTCCTGCACCGGCATCAGCGTCTTGTCAGTGCGCCTGACTGGCATGGCCCTGGCTCCTTCCCGACACGCAGCCGGTGCGGTCGGAAGCGATCTGCTCCTCGCGCACGTAGGCCTTGTTGCGCCGCATCGCGGTGTCGAAGTCCACCTCGTGGGCGTCGAAGCACGGGCCGTCCACGCAGGCGAACCGCGCCTGCCCGCCCACCGTTACGCGGCACCCGCCGCACATGCCGGTGCCATCGACCATCAGCGGGTCCATCGAGACGAGCGTCCTGATGCCGTGAGGGCGCGTGGTCTCGGCGACCGCCCGCATCATCGCCATCGGCCCAATCGCCACGACCGCGTCGGGGCGGCCGGTGCCGCCGGCGGCGATCAACTGCGCCAGCCGCTGGGTGACGAAGCCATGAAACCCGGCCGACCCGTCGTCGGTGCAGACCTCGACGCTCCCCGACACGCGCGCCAGTTCGTCGGCGAGGATGATCAGATCCTTGTTGCGGGCGCCGAGGATGGCCGTCGTGCGGTCGCCGAGGGCGCTGCGCTCGCGCAGGAAGCACAGCAGCGCGGCGGCTCCGAACCCGCCACCGATACCGCAGATGTGACCACCCGCCGGGAGATCGATCTCGCTGCCCAGCGGGCCGGCCACGTCGAGCAGCGAATCGCCGGGCCCGAGCGCGCAGACGCGCTTCGTGGTGGCGCCCGCTTCCTGCACGACGATGGTGATGGTACCCGCCGCGCGGTCGTAGTCGGCGATGGTAATCGGGATCCGCTCGCCGCCCTCGCGGACGCGCAGCATCACGAACTGACCCGGCCTGGCTGACGCGGCAATCAGCGGCGCCTCGAGACGGAACAGCTTCGTGACGGGCGTCAGTTGGCGCGCGTCGATGATGCGTGTCATGCGATTCCCTTCCTCACAGCTCCGCGTGCTCGTGCATCGCCTTGAGCCGGCGCCACCGGCGATCGGTTTCGTCCTGGATGCCGGCGACCACGCCCGCCTGCTCGGCCTTCACCAGGTGACGGGTCTTGCCCATGAGCTTCAGCCATTCGGAGACCGGCTGACGGCGGCCGATGGCGTCGGGGTCGTAGGTCAGGGCGGTGTGTCCGTGCTCGACCTCGTACAACGGGAAGAAGCAGGTGTCGATGGCGGCCTGCAGCACCGGCTCCGCGGCGTCGTCCGTGGTCTTCCAGTTGAGCGGGCAGAAGGAAAGGATCTTGCCGTAGACGAGGCCCTCGTGCTTCGCGTACCACTGCGCCTTGGCCACCTTGCGCATAAGGTCTTCCGGGTAGCCTTCGCTCGCGGTGAACACATACGGCAGGTGGCACGCGGCGAAAATTTGGGCCGTGTCCTTGTGGTGGTATCGCTTACCCGTCGCCGCCGCCCCCACCTCGCTGGTCGACGTGCGGTGGCCAAACGGCGTCGAGTACGACAACTGCGCGCCGGTGTTCATGTAGCCCTGGTTGTCGTACTCGAGAATCATCATCCGGTGGTTACGGTGGGCGGCGCCGAGCGCCGGCCCCATGCCGATGTCCATGCCGCCGTCGCCCGAGATCATCACGAAGGTGACGTCTTTCCCCTCTGGAAGCTCACCGCGGCGCACGCGTTCGTGATACATCTCCACCAGTCCCGAGAGCGTGGCGGCGCCGTTCTGGAACAGGTTGTGGACGTAGTTGACGCGGTGAGCCGTGGCCGGATATCCCGTCGTCACCACCATCGCGCAGCCGGTCTGGTAGAGGACGACGATGTCGCCCTCGAGGACGCGGCTGATCTGGTGGAAGGTCGGGAAGTAACCGCAACCCGGACAGGCGCCGTGACCGGGGGCGATGCGGCTGGGCACCGAGGTCATCTTCCAGATCGGCTCGAGTTCCACTCGCAGCTTGCCGCTGGTCTCGTCCCGATGCACATGCGCCATTCCGCGCGTCGCGTCCAGCGGGATTGGCGGCAGTCCTGGGCGCGCACCGCGATCGGCCCGGCCTTGCGTGGCGCCGTGATAGGCAAACGGCCTCTCCGCCTGGTGGCTGCGCGACGCCGCGTCGGCCTCGGCGAAAAACGTGCGCGCGTCGGCCGCGTAGAAGTCTTTCCCGCCCAGGCCGTAGATTCGTGAAACGACGACCGTGTGGTTGCCGCGGTCAACCTGCAGCGCCGCCCGCACCTCGAGCGACAGGTTGCCGCCGTCGGCGCCGTATGAGTCGGCGCGATCGCCGATCGTTACGGCGCTCACCGTCGCCAGGGCCTGGCGGAACATCTCGGTTGGAAACGGCCGCAACACGTTGGGCGAGAGCACGCCGACGCGCTCGCCGAGCGCCCGCCGTTCGTCGGCGGTCTCTTTCGCCGTCTCGGCCGCCGAATTCAACAGCACGACCGCCGTTTCCGCATCGCCCATGCGATAGGCATCGAGTACCGGATAGGAGCGGCCGGTCAGGGCTTCCAGTTCCGCGAATACGGCGGGGATCACGCCGCGCGCGGCCTCCATGGCCTGCGACTGCTGGACCTTGTTGTTGATCAGGTCCGGGTCGTTCATGTACGGCCCGAAGGTCTTGGGGTGCTCGAGGTCGAGCGGCGTCGGATAGTCAGGCCGCGTGCCGAGGAACGCCCGAACGGCGTCGGCGTCGTCGAACACCTCGATGCGGCGCTTCTGGTGGCTGGTGACGAAGCCGTCGTAGCACACCATCACCGGCAGCCGCACGTCGGGATGCTCGCCGATGCGGACGGCGGCGAAGTTCAGGTCGTAGACGGCCTGCGGATCCCGGGCGCAGAGCATCACCCAACCGGTGTTGAGCGCGAAATAGATGTCGGAGTGATCGCCGCGGATGTCGAGCGGGCCCGACACCGTGCGCGCGGCGACGTTGAGCACCATCGGCACCCGGGTGCCCGCCTGCACCGGCAACTGCTCCAGCGAGAACAGCAGGCCCTGCGAGCTGGTCGCGTTGATTACCCGGCCGCCGCCGAGCGCGGCGCCGTAGCAAATGCCGGCGGCCCCGTGCTCGCCGTCTCCGGCGATCATCACGATCTCGTGCTCCCCGTCGGCCTGCATCCGCGAAAGGTTCTCGGCGACCTCGGTGGACGGCGTGATCGGGAAGTACCCCATCACGTGAAACCCGATGTCACGCGCGGCCATGGCCGCGGCTTCGTTGCCGCTCCGGAAGTCCACCTTCTGCCGGATCGGGCCGGATGCACGGCTGCCGTTCACGGACGTCGCGAGGATCTGTGTGGCCATGGTGTGTGTCTAAGTGATGAAGCCGGGAAACAGGGGCACCCTGAGCCGATCGGCAAGGCCGGGCGTTTCGGCCTCCCGCGTGAGGGCGGTGGTCGGGCACGACTCGACGCAGCGCATGCAACCCTTGCAGTAGCGGTAGTCCACACCCATCAACTGGCGTTCGTAGGTGCTGTCGGGCGCGCCGTCTCGCCACACGAGACAGAGATCGGGGCAGACGAGATCGCAGCTGCCGCAGTGGATGCACTGGTCCGGATGCAGCACCGGCATCGAGCCGGTGCGAGACAGCGACAGGTCGTTCCACGCCGTGTTGCCCGGCTCCGGGATCATCCCGCCCACCGGCTGGGTCTCGTAGCCCCACACCGGCTCCGGCCGCACGACCGGCAGGTCGCCGGCCGCCCGGCCCACCCCTTCGTGCACCTCGAACTCCGTCGCGCCCCGGCGGAATGCGCGATCGTTCGACGCCACGGCTTCGGGATGCTTGCCGGCGAACTCGTCCGCGAGCGAGGCGCGCACGTGGGCGGCTTCCAGGAACGGAACCACCGCGCACAGCGTGCCGAGCAGCACCGCATTCGGCCGCGACTTCTCCTCGACGGCGATGCCCAGCGCGTCGACGCGAATCGCCAAGGCAGTGCGGGGCAGCGCCGCCAGCGTCTCGGGGATGGAACCCGCGGGCGCGTTGTAGATCAGGAAGCCGTCTTTCTTGAGGCCGCCAAACGTCGTGGCGTTGCGCAGCAGGGCGGCGTGAAAAACGACGATGCCGTCGGGCGCCTCGACCGGGGCGCTGGTGCGGACGGGGCGCCCGGCCGGCCCTAGCCGCACGAACGACCGCACGAGCGATCCCTTCTTCTCGGATCCATACGAGGAGAACTGCGCGCCGTTGAGTCCCATGCGCAGCACCGCGGCGGTAGCCAGGACCTGGCCCGCGCCATGGGCGCCGAGGCCGCCAATCGACTCGAATCGCAACTCGAAGAAGCCTTCGCTGGGTACGGACACGGGAGTCCTTTCAGTTCGCGCTCACCGGGAGAGGGCGCGGTTCCCACCGCGGGCAACCGCGACAGACGACCGTGTCATCAAGGAGACGCGGCTCAGGATCGCGAAGGCATGCCCATGGCTTGTCTTCGCTGTCCAGCCACAACGGGTAGGGCAGGAAAACGGTCATGCTGGCCCACCGGCACGATTCCACGCAGGACGCTTTATCCATGGCATCAACCCCATTAGTCAGCGCGCGTAGACGACAAACCACCTCGCTGGCATGCCCGTTCCCTGTGGGTTGCTGGCGCCCTTGAAGGTGTCGAACTCCGCAGTGAGCTCGAACCCCACCGCGGCCATCCAGCCCTTCACCTGCTCGCGGGTAATGCGGTCTTCGGGTTTGTCCCACTTCTTCGCGATGGGATCGTCAAATTCCTGCTCGATGATCACGATGCGGCCGCCCGGCTTGAGCTGCGAGGCGAGCACGCGAAGGTAGGCCTGGCGATCGTTCGTGTTGTGGAACACGTCGTGGAAGAAGGCGACGTCAACCACATTGGGAGGCAGTCTGGGATCGTCAAGCGCGGCAAGCACGGTCTGGAGGGTGGTGACATCCTCCTTCGCCGCCTTCTGCCTGATGTAATCCAGGAGCTCCGGCCAGATGTCCACCGCCAGCGCCTTCCCCGTCGGCGCGACGGCTTTCGCAAACGGAATCGTGTACGCGCCGGTGCCCGACCCGATGTCGGCAATCACGTCGCCGGGCTTCAGCTTGAGCGTCGCGATCACCTCGTCGATCTTGAGCCCGGGGATTCGCTCGGGCCGCTCCAGCCGCCTGATCCACTCCTGGCCATCGGTGTTGTCCTGGTGCGTGCCGGGCGGCCTGTCGCCCTGTTGGGGGCCGGACGCCAAGGGCTTCTGCGCGACGTACTGGATCGCCTTGAGCGCCATGCTCTGGCTCGGTAGCTCCGTCTGGCCCGCGGGGAATTCGTTGAACTGCAGCATGAACGCAATGATGGCGGCGTTGTCCGGCCCGCTGAGTTGTCCTTCCTTGCCGGGAGGCATCGTGGTGCGGTTCCGGTCGAACAGGTCACCCACCGTCTGGCCGTCGTAGTTGGCCGAGAAGGCGGCCCCCGCGAGCGGCCCCGCCATGCCGCCGCCCGCGCCCGACGGCCCATGGCACTCCGCACAGCGCTCGTCGAACAGCACCGCGCCGCGCTTGGCCTGTTCTTCCGTGTAGACGCCGTCCCACACCGTTCGCGGCGGCTGGGCGCCGAGGGCGGCCGAGAAGATCCCGGCCGTCCAGATGGCAACCAAACCCGCACTGCTCCATCGACCCATCGTCATCGCTACCGCTCCGTCGTCTTCTTGAGCTCGCTCTGCGGCAACGCGAACGCGATGTACTCGCTCGAGTAGATGCCGCCGCCAATCGCCACGATGATGTACTGGCGCCCGTCGACCATGTAGGTCATCGGGTTCCCGCTCTGCTGCGCCGGCATCCACACCGCGCCGACTTCTTTGCCCGTCTGCTGGTCGTAGGCGTGCAGCATCGCGCCACGCGGCCGATCCGGCGAGGCCGTCACTTGCGGGTCGCCGGCGATGACCAGCGACTTGGTGAGCACCACCCCGACTATGCCGGTCTGGCCGGTCTTCGGGATGTTCATGCCCTTGAGCAGCGGGCTGTTGCGCACGGCGTCGGGTGTGTCGCCATGCGGCACCTGCCACTTGAGCGTGCCGCTGTTCATGTCGAGCGCCGTGATCACGCCGTACGGCGGCTTGATGATCGGCAGCCCGCCAAGACCCGTGCTCATGGGGTTGGCGCCGCCGCCACCGCCGCCGCCGCCGGCCTGCACGGGCGCGCGGTAGCCGCTGGTCGAGGGCGCCTCGAAACCGGGCTGGGCAAAGCCCGGCGCTTCCCAAATCGCAATGTGGTCGGCGTGCGTCCCGGGTTTGAGGTGGTCGAAGTACTCATGCGTGAAGTTCCCTGTCCCGACGGATGAGTTGTTGGCCTGTGTGTAGAAGATGCCCGTTTCCGGGTTGAACGAAGAGCCTGGCCAGTTGACGCCGCCCATCGTGTTGCCGACCTGGACGCTGCCGAGCACTTTGTCATTCGGAGCCACGTACGGGGCAAACGGCGTCTGCTCCCACCGGAACTTCTTCAGGTTCAACAGCGCCTGGGCGCGCAACTCCGGCGTGAAATCGATCACGTCGTCGGCCGCCAGGTGGTTGCGTGAATAGACCGGTGGCTTGGACGGGAAGGGCTGGGTCGGCGAGGTCTTCTCGCCGGGCACGTCGGACTGGGGGACCGGCTTCTCCGGCATCGGCCAGATCGGCTCGCCCGTGATGCGGTCGAACGCGTAGAGCCACCCCTGCTTGCTCGGCTGTCCCACGATCTTGCGCGGCTTGCCGTCGATGGTGACGTCCATCAGCAGCGGCGCGCCGGTCAGGTCGTAATCCCAGAGCGGATGGTGCGTGATCTGGAAATGCCATTTCTTCTTCCCGGTTTTCAAGTCGACCGCGACGAGGCTCTCGGCATAGAGGTTGTTGCCAGGCCGGTGGCCGCCGTAGGCGTCGATCGTTGGCGACTCGACGGGCAGGTACAGGATTCCCGCTTCCGGATCCGCGGACATCTCGGTCCACACGCCGGTGTTGCCGGTCCAGTGCCAGGAGCCGTTTTCCCATGTCTCGTGACCGGGCTGGCCCGGGCCGGGCATGGTGTCGAACCGCCAGAGCTGTTTGCCGGTCCGCGCATCGTAGGCGCGCACGAGGCCCTTGGAGTTGTTGGTGTATTCGTAGCGCAGCCCTTCGGCCATCGCCGACTGCACGACGATGATGTCGCCGACCACGAGGGGCGTCGAGTTGGTGCCGATTTCGCCCTCGACGAGGGGGATCTGCACCTGCTGCCACTTGCCGTTGACCTTCTTGCCGTAGAGGACGCCTTCCTTCAGATCAACCACGCCGCCTTTGCCGAAGGCCGGGATCGGCTGGCCGGTCCGCGCGTTCAACTGCACCAGGCGATACCCGATCGTGACGTAGATGATCCGTTCGTCGCCCTTGCCGTCGGTCCAGTACGACAGGCCGCGGCCCGAGAGCACACGGGGCGCCATTTCCGCGCGCCGGCCTTCGTCCATGCTGTACACCCACTTCTGCTCGCCGGTCTTCGCGTTGAGCGCAACCACGGATCGACGCGTGCCGCCGGTCATGTAAAGGGTGCCCTTCACCATGAGCGGCGTGCCTTCCAGCTTGTATTCGAGGCGCGGACCCAGGTTGTCGGTCTTAAAGCGGAAGGCGACCTCGAGCTGGTTGAAGTTGGAGGCGTTGATCTGGTCGAAGGGCATGTAGCGGCTGCCCGTGATGTCGCTGTTGTAGCTTGCCCACTCGCCGTTGGACTTGCTGGGAAAACCAGGGGCGGGGGTCTGTCCCAGTAACCCGGGCGTGAGCCCGGCGAGAACAAAGACGGCAACGAGTAATGCCAGACTGCGCGCGATGTGGGTGACGGTCCGTGGCATATTGCGACTCCTTTGGAGAGGACTTTTCTCCCGAATGCAACGATCGCGCCAGTGACGAGGCCGTGTTTTACGACCCTTTTTCAGGTTGAGCGGGAAGATGCGAGGACTATTCCCCGATCACCCCTGCTTTGCCTCGATCACTTCGCGCCCGCCCATGAAGGGCTTGAGCGCCTCGGGAATCCGCACGCTGCCATCCGCCTGCTGGTAATTCTCGAGCACGGCAATCAGCGTGCGCCCCACCGCGAGGCCCGACCCGTTCAGCGTGTGCACGTGCTCCGCCTTGCCGGTGCCGCCCAGCCGGAACTTGATGTTGGCGCGGCGGGCCTGGAAGGCCTCGCAGTTCGAGCACGACGAGATTTCTCGGTAGGTCTTCTGGCTCGGCAGCCACACTTCGATGTCGTAGGTCTTCGCCGACGAGAAGCCCATGTCGCCGGTGCACAGCGCCACCGTCCGGTACGGCAGCCCGAGCAGCTGCAGCACGCGCTCGGCGTTCGCCGTCAGGCTTTCGAGCTCGTCGTACGAGGTGTCAGGCGACGCGAACTTGACCAGCTCGACCTTGTCGAACTGGTGCTGGCGAATCAGGCCGCGCACGTCGGCGCCGTACGATCCGGCTTCGCTGCGGAAGCACGGCGTGTAGGCGGTGTACTTCAGCGGCAGCAGCCGGCCGTCGATGATCTCGCCGCGGTAGAGGTTGGTGACCGGCACTTCGGCGGTGGGAATGAGGTACAGATCCCATTCGCCGGCGATCTTGAAGAGGTCCGGTTCGAACTTCGGCAACTGCCCGGTGCCGTACAACGTCGCCGACGACACCAGGAACGGCGGCAGCACCTCGGTGTAGCCGTGCTCCGTGGTGTGCAGGGTCAGCATGAAGTTGATCAACGCGCGCTCGAGCTGCGCGCCGGCGCCCATCAGGATGGCGAACCGCGATCCGGAGATCTTGGTCGCGCGCTCGAAATCGATGATGCCCAGCTGCGGGCCGAGGTCCCAGTGCGCCTTCGGCTCGAAGTCGAACGGCTTCGGATCACCCCACGTCCTGACCACCACGTTGTCGGCGGCGCCCTTCCCCACCGGTACGCTGGCGTGCGGCAGGTTTGGCAGCGCCTCGAGTATCAGCGTGCGCTGGCGCTCGGCCGCCTCGAGCTCCACTTCCATCTGCTTGATCTTCTGCGTGCGCAGCTTGCTGGCCTCGTAGAGGTGCTTCACTTCCTCCCCTTGCCGCTTGGCGCGCGCCACCTGGTCGCCCGACGTGTTCTGCTCGCGCTTGAGCCCCTCGATGGCCGGAATCAAACGGCGGCGTTGCGTCTCGAAGGTCGCCAGTTGCTGCAGTTCCGCCACGGCGTCGAGCCCGCGATTGCCGAGGCCCTGCTGCACTGCTTCGATGTTGTCGCGAACGTAATTGGGGTCAAGCATGGTGTGGGTGTCCAGGAGGGCGGCACGTCAGTGCCGCCGGTGAACTATTCTAATGGGTATGAGCGCTGCCGTTCGCAAGGTCGTGTTCCCCGCCGCGGGCCTCGGGACACGCTTTCTCCCCGCCACCAAGGCGCAGCCCAAGGAAATGCTGCCCCTGGTCGACAAGCCGACCATTCAATACGGGGTCGAAGAGGCCGTGCTGTCAGGGGTGCCGAACATCATCCTGGTCACCGGCCGGGGCAAGAACGCCATCGAGGATCACTTCGATGTCTCGAAGGAGCTCGAGTCGTTTCTCGAAAGCCGCGGCAAGCGCGACCTGGCCGAGGAAATCCGCAAGATCACCAACCTGATCAACGTCTCGTACGTGCGCCAGGGCGAGCCGCTCGGCCTCGGCCACGCCGTGCTCGTCACCGAGACCATCATCGGCAACGAGCCCTTCGCCGTGATCCTCGCCGATGACGTGATTGACGCGACGCCGCCGGCGCTGGCGCAGATGATCGCGGTGTTCGAGCGCGCGGGCGGACCGGTGCTCGCCGTCGAACGGGTGCCGATGGACCAGGTGTCGAGCTACGGCGTGATCGCCGGCGTGCCGGCACCGGAATTCGGCAAGGGCGTCTACCGCGTCACCGACCTGGTCGAGAAGCCGGCCCGCGAAGACGCGCCGTCGGACCTCGCCATCATCGGGCGCTACATCCTCACGCCCGACATCTTCGCCGCCCTCCACGACACCGCCAAGGACAAGTCAGGCGAGATTCAGCTGACCAACGGCCTGCGCAAGCTCCTGCAGACGCGGCCGATTTATGCCTATGAAGTGGACGGCGTTCGCCACGACACCGGGAACAAGCTGGGTTTCCTGAAGGCGACGGTCTACTTCGCGATGAAGCGGCCCGAGCTCGCCGGACCCTTCCTGGAGTACCTGAAGCAAGTAACTAACAAGAGTTAAGGAGATCAGGAGTAATTTTTTCTCCTGATCTCCTGGTCTCCTGTCAGGTCGTGGTGCTGGGCTTGTCGGCCTTCGTCTCGGTCTTGGTTTCGG
>CAYHCX010000026.1:23953-32589 GCA_964355095.1 uncultured Acidobacterium sp. | reverse complement strand
GTCTCGGTCTTGGTTTCGGTCTTGGTTTCCGAGGTTTTGGCCTCACCCGCCGGCGTGCTGGCCGTCGCCTCTTTCGCCGACCCCGTGCCGAGGTCGCTCTTGCCGCCGCGGCCGTAGTCGGTCAGGTAGAACCCCGACCCCTTGAACTGGATGGCCGGCGACGAGAACAGCTTGGTCACCGCCCCGCCGCACTTCGGGCAGATCTCGATCGGCGCATCCGAGTACCTCTGGATGACTTCGAAGCGATGCGCGCAGGCGCTGCATTCGTATTCGTACAATGGCATGTCGTTACTCCAGCACCACGTCGGACGATCCATCAAGCATGAGGCGCCTCAGCGCCCAGAACGGCGCGGAGCCCTGGGACAGGAGCGCGTCGTGGAACGCGCGCAGCGAGGGCTTGCCGCCTTGCCGCTCGTACCAGTCGCGGCGTAGCTTCAACAACATCATCTTCCCGGCCGAGTAGACAAGATACGTCGGATCGAAGGTGCCGCGCTCGGCTTCGCGCCGGGCGTTGGCCTCTTCCAGGAACGCCTCGTCGCGGAAAAACCGCACGCCCTGCTCCACCGACCAGTCCTCGGTGTGCAGGCGGATGCCGACAATGAAGCGGGCGAGGCGAACGAGGGCCTCCGCCAGCTGGCCGAGCTTGAGCGAGTGGTCACCGCGGCCGAAGCCGGCCTCGATCATCATCTGCTCGCAGTAGTGCGCCCAGCCCTCCATGTACGACGCCGGCGCGAACATCGTCGAACGGCGGACCTTCGACTCGACGCGGCGGAGGTGCTGATAGTGCAGGAAGTGGCCGGGGTAGACCTCGTGGATCGAGATGGTCCAGAGCGTGGGCGTGTTGAGGTCGCGCAGGTGCTCGAGCTTCCGCTCCGGTTCCCACTTCGGATCGACGTCGGTCAGGTAGTAGAGCGCCCGCGATGGCTTGGATTCGTACGGGCCCGGCGTCCACATGCTGGCCGCCGACCACCGGAAGAATTCTGGCGTGGGCGCCACCGACACGCCGGCGCCGTCGGGCATGCCGACCACCGGGTTGCGCGAGAGAAACGTGTGGAGCTCGTCAACCTGGGCGCGCGCGGTGGAGATGAGCTCGCCCGCCGCGGGGTGTTGCTGCTTCGCCTTGCGCCACGCCTCGATCGGATCGCCGCCGTTCAGGCGGCCGGCCAGTTGCCGGAATTCTTCCTGGGTGGCGACTAATTCGCGGGTCGCGATGGCGAGGAGGCGATCGACCGGAAGCGTGATGCCCTCCTCGAGCCGGAGCTTCTGCTCGAACTTGTCGCGGCCCAGCCGGAACGAGCCCTTGGCCTTGGGCCGGATGTCGGTCTCGAGGTCGTGGACGTAGGTGCCAATGGTCTGCACCGCCTCGGTGCACGCGTCAGCGAGGTCGCCGAGCAGGTGCATGTCGTCCACGTTCGAGAAGGCGCGGGGCAGATCGGTGTCGATGAACGACATCGCGCCGCGCCAGGTGTCGATGCCCACCTTCACGAAAATGGCGGGCGGGTCCTTGATGTTGTCGCGCGCCGCCCGCACCAGGCGCGGGACCTGGCGGAGCTTCGACAGCACGCGGCGGGCCCGGTCGGTTTCGGGCGCACAGTTGAAGATCGCCTGCGCGGCGAGGCTCGACGCGAGCGTGTCGGCGTAGACGTGCGGGTTGCGTTCCCACGACCGCGTCGCCTCCAGCTCGAACTGCCGGGCGCGGATGTTGGCGCCTACAATCTGGTGCTCGACCTGTTCACGGAGCGGCAAGGCCGCATGCGGGATGGCGTCCAGCCGCCGGGCAAACCCGGACAGGGCGCTGGCGTGGGAGTCGATGGCCGTACGCCGGTAGTCCTCGATCAGGTCGTCATGGACGTGAACACCGTCCATGGTCGCCCCTGTCGGGTGGACCTCATAGAGATAGGCGAGATAGTCGTCGACGAAGTGGGGTAGTGGTTCAGCGGCGTGCATGAATGACAACGGCCGCGATCACGGGAAAGCGGCCATCTCGCAATGGTACAATAAAATGCAGCTGATGCCCCGATCTCCTCGGCCTAGGGACCAGGGGCCTGCCCTGAGCGAGCGGCGCGAGCCGTTGGGCTCGGGCCGCGAGTCGAAGGGCACGCTGTACGTCGTCGCCACGCCCATCGGCCACCTCGAAGACATCACGCTTCGCGCCCTCCGCATTCTTAAAACTGTTCAGCTGGTCGCCGCCGAAGACACGCGGCGGACCGGAAACCTGCTCCGGCACTATCAGATAGAGACGCCCGTCCTCAGCGTCCATGAACACAACGAACTGGCCCGGGTCGCCAGGTTGGTGGACCGGCTGGCGGCCGGAGACTCCATTGCTTTGGTTACGGATGCCGGCACGCCGGGTGTTTCTGACCCTGGTGCGACTCTGGTCGCCGCGGTCAGGGCGGCCGGGTTCAGGGTGGAGCCCATTCCAGGTCCCAGCGCGGTCGTGGCGGCCATATCAGCGGCAGGGATAAGGTCTGAAGGCTTTTGTTTCCATGGGTTTGCTCCAATTAAGTCAAAAGACCGAAAATTGTGGTTCCTGGCTCTGGTTGAGGCCAGTCGGCATCGGGCCGTGGTCTTCTTCGAGGCCCCTCACCGGGTGCGGAAGACCCTCGAAGAGCTTAGTTTATTGGTCATAAGACCAATAATGGTGGCCCGTGAGCTGACGAAGATTCACGAGGAGTGCGTATTCGGCACGCCGGACGAGCTCCTGGCGCGCTTCTCCTCGCCCCAAGGCGAGTTCACCCTTGTCATTCCCCCTGGATTGCGGGCAGACGACGCACCGATTGCGGCTACGGATGACGACATCGCCGAATTATTTGGTCAATTAACAGAAAATGGCGCCGGCACCACCAAACGCGATACCGCCAGGCTGGTGGCGGAACGCCTGGGCCTCACTACAAAGGTCGTCTACGACGCCCTGGAACGGGTCAAGATTACTCGTGGCTGACATTCACGTCGTCGTGCTCGCCGCCGGCAAGGGCACGCGGATGAAGTCGCACGTGCCCAAGGTCCTGCACCACATCTCCGGCTTCACCCTGATCGAGCGCGTCCTGCGGACCGCGGATGCGCTGGCGCCGGCGAGCATCACCCTGGTGGTCGGCCACGGCGCGGATGAAGTTAGTGCGTCCTTGGGATCCAGCCGGAACCTCCGGTTCGTCGTCCAGGAGAAACAACTGGGAACCGGCCACGCGCTCCTGCAAACCCGCCCCTTACTGGAAGGGAAGTCCGGCGTGGTCGTGCTCCTGTCCGGTGACGTGCCGTTGCTGACCAGTAACACGCTGAAGTCGCTGATCGAGACGCACGAACAGTCGGAGGCCGCCGCCACGGTGGTCACCGCCGAGATGCCCCGGCCATTCGGCTACGGCCGCATCATCCGCACCAACGGCCGCATCACCCGCATCGTCGAGGAGCGTGACGCATCGCCGGCGCAGAGAAAAGTCACCGAGATCAACTCGGGCATCTACGCCTTCGACCTGGAACCGTTGTTCGCCGCGCTCGATTCGATCGGCACCTCGAACAACCAGGGCGAGTACTACCTGCCCGATCTCGTCGCCATTTTCCGGAAGCAGAAGCGCACCGTTGCCACCTGGACGGTCGAGCACGCTGAAGAGATTCGCGGCATCAACAGCCGCACAGAACTTGCAGAGGTCAGTGCCATGGTTCGCCAGCAGAAGAACGAAGAGTTGATGGCCGCGGGCGTCACGCTCATCGACCCCGCCACCACCTATGTGGACAGCGACGTGGTCGTGGGGGCCGACACGGTCATCCATCCGTGCGTCTTCCTCGAGGGGTCCACGGAGATCGGCGCCGCCTGTGAAATCCACTCCGGGTCGCGCATCGTCAACTCAACGCTCGGCGACCGGGTGTGTGTGCGAAACCACACTGTGGTCACGGATTCCACAATTGACGCGGGCGCCTTTCTCGGTCCGTTCGCCCACATCCGGCCGGGATCGCAGGTGGGCGAAGACGCCCACATCGGCAATTTCGTCGAGCTGAAGAAGACCGCGATCGGTAAGGGCGCCAAGGCCAACCACCTGGCCTACCTGGGCGACGCCACCATCGGCGCGGCCACCAACGTCGGCGCCGGCACCATCACCTGCAACTACGACGGCGAGAAGAAACACCAGACGGCGATCGGCAACAACGTATTCATCGGCAGCAACAGCACCCTGGTCGCGCCGATCACGCTCGCCGATGGATCGTACATTGCAGCCGGGTCCACGGTGACGAAGGACGTGCCCGCCGGCGCGCTGGCCATCGGCCGCGCGCGGCAGGAAAACAAAGAAGGCTGGGTCACCAGGAGAAAGGTGAAAAGTGAAAAGTGAAAAGAACTTTCCACCTTTGACTTTTGACTTCTAACTTTCAACTTTTAACTTCAACTATGTGCGGCATCATCGGATACATCGGTCCCAAGCCCGTCGTCCCCGTCATTCTCGACGGCCTGCGGCGGCTGGAATATCGCGGCTACGACTCCGCGGGCGTGGCGGTGGTGCACGACGGCGTGATCGACATCCGGCGCAGCGCCGGCAAGCTGATCAACCTGGAGGCCTCGATCCAGGCCAAGCCCATGGTGGGCGAGTATGGCCTGGGCCACACGCGCTGGGCCACCCACGGCCGTCCCACAGAGGAGAACGCGCATCCGCACCGTGACGGCTCCGGCCGCATTGTCGTGGTCCACAACGGCATCATCGAGAATTACCTCGAGATCAAGCGCGAGCTGACCGCCGAGGGCCACAAGTTCGAGTCCGAGACCGACACCGAAGTGGTGGCGCACCTGGTCCAGAAGGAATGGCAGGGCGACGGCCTGGAGAACGCGGTGCTGCGGGCGATGCAGCGCGTGCGCGGCCTGTTCGCGCTGGTGCTGCTGTCGGCCGACGATCCCCTGAAGCTGGTGACGGTGCGCAACGGCCCGCCCATCGTCGTCGGCATTGGCGAGGGCGAGTACTTCGTGGCGTCGGACGTGCCGGCGATCCTGAGCCACACGCGCAATGTGGTCTTCATGGAAGACCGCGAGATGGCCGTGCTCACGCCGGCGGGCGTGACCTTCATGACGCTCGGCGGCACGGTCGTGGAACGCAAGCCCACCCGCGTCACGTGGGATCCGATCTCCGCGGAAAAGGCCGGCTACAAGCACTTCATGCTCAAGGAGATCTTCGAGCAGCCGCATGCCGTGCGCGACACCGTGCTCGGGCGCTGTTCCGTGGAGACCGGCCAGGTCCACCTCGCCGAGATGGCCATTTCGGACGCGGACCTGCGCGCCATCGACAAGATCACGCTGCTCGCCTGCGGCACGTCGTGGCACGCGGCGCTGGTCGGCAAGTTCATGATCGAGGAACTCGCCAAGCTGTCGGTGGAAGTGGACTACGGCTCCGAATACCGCTACCGCAACCCGATCATCAACACCACGACGCTGGCCGTCGCCATCACGCAGTCTGGCGAAACCGCCGACACGCTGGCGGCGCTGCGCGAGGCCAAGGGCAAGGGCGCGCGCAGCCTGGCGATCTGCAACGTGGTCGGCAGCATGGCCACGCGCGAGGCCGAAGGCACCATCTACACGCACGCCGGCCCCGAGATTGGCGTCGCCTCCACCAAGGCCTTCACCACGCAGCTGGTGGCGCTCTACCTGTTCGCGCTGAAGCTGGCGGAAGTCCGCGAGACCCTGACCAGGGCGGAGCGGTGCGCGCACATACAGGCGCTGATGCAGCTGCCGCAGATTCTCGAAGACACCCTGAAGTCGGCCAGGGAGATTGAAGAGATCGCAGTCCGGTTCCACAACCGCTCGGACTTCCTCTACCTTGGCCGTGGCATCAACTATCCAATCGCGCTCGAGGGCGCGCTCAAGCTGAAAGAGATCTCCTACATCCACGCCGAAGGGTATCCGGCTGGCGAAATGAAGCACGGGCCGATCGCGCTGATCGACGAGCAGATGCCGGTGGTGGCGCTGGCCACCCACGACCACGTGTTCGAGAAGATGCAGGGCAACATCCTGGAAGCCAAGGCCAGGGGCGGCTCGATCATCGCCATTACCACGGCGGGTGACACCACGCTCGAGCAGTTGCTCAGCCCGGAGACGGACTCGCTGGTGGCAGTTCCTGCGACCAGTCCGCTATTAATGCCGGTGGTGCTGTCGATCCCGTTGCAGCTGTTGTCGTACTACATCGCCGTGCGCCGCGGATGCGACGTCGATCAGCCGCGCAACCTGGCGAAGAGCGTTACGGTAGAATAGGAAACCGGGTTTCTTTTTCGCGCCCAGGCCTCCGAAAAAGAAACCCGGTTTCGTTACATGGATCTTCTCTCCTCGCTGAACCCTGCTCAGCAAGAAGCAGTACAACAGACGGACGGCCCGCTCCTCATCCTGGCCGGAGCGGGCTCGGGCAAGACGCGCGTGATCGCGCATCGAATGGCCTATCTCGTGTCGGAGCGCCTGGCGCACCCGGACGAGGTGATGGCCGTGACCTTCACCAACAAGGCGGCGCAGGAGATGCGCGAGCGGGTCGAGAAGCTGCTCGACACCGACTGCCGTTCGATGTGGGTGTCCACGTTCCACTCGCTGTGCGCGCGCCTGCTCAGGCGCGAGGCCCCGGCCATTGGCCTCAGCCGCGACTTCACCATCTACGACTCCGCCGACCAGCAGTCGGTGATCAAGCAGTTGCTCCGTGAATACCACATGGACGATGCGACCTATCAGCCGCGCATGGTGCTGGGCCGCATCTCGGCAGCGAAGAACCGCATGGAGGGGCCGGACACCTTTGCCGGCACCTGGAACCCACGCGATCGCGAGATTGGCAAGCTGTTCGAGGGCTACCTGAAGGCCCTGAAGGACGCGAGCGCGCTTGACTTCGACGACCTGCTGCTCAAGACCGTGGAGCTGTTCGACCAGGCCCCGGCGGTTCGCGAGCGCTATGCGCGGCGGTTCAAGTACGTGATGGTGGACGAGTACCAAGACACCAACCGCCCGCAATACCTGCTGATCAAGCAGCTGGCCGGCGCCCACCGGAACCTGGCCGTGGTCGGCGACCCGGATCAGTCGATCTACAAGTGGCGCGGCGCCGACCTGCGCAACATCCTCGACTTCGAAACCGATTTTCCCGAAGCCGTGATCGTCCGCCTCGAGCAGAACTACCGCTCGACGGAGGTGATCCTGAAGGCCGCCTCCACCGTGATTGCCAACAACCGCAATCGCAAGGAAAAGGCGCTGTGGACCGACCAGAAAGGCGGCAACAAGATCCGCTGCTTCCGCGGCGCCGACGAGCTGGATGAAGCGGAATACATCACCAAGGTGGCGCGGGCCGCCATTCACGAAGACGCGAATTCCCTGACCGCCGTTCTCTATCGCACCAACGCGCAGTCGAGGGCGGTGGAAGACTCGCTGCGGGCCGCGGGCATTGCCTACGTGGTGCTCGGCGGCGTCGGCTTCTACGAGCGGCGCGAAATCAAGGACGCGCTCGGCTACCTGAAGTTGATTCTCAACCCGCACGACGACATTGCCTTCCGCCGCGTCATCAACACGCCGACCCGGGGCATCGGTAAAGGCGTCATGGATGCGCTCGAGGCCGTGGACGTGTCGGAAGAAGACAGCAACCGGCCGCCGCTCTTTGCCGGCCTGGCGCCGATGGTCGCGACCAACTCCCTGTGGACCAGGCTCGTGGTGGCCGTGGACGGCCGGCGGCTGACCCCGCGTCAGGGGGCCTCGTTGGGCGCCTTCAAGGACATGATCACCGCGCTGGCGGAAGTCGCCCGGAACGAGCCGGTCTCGATCCTGCTCGGCAAGGTGCTCGACCAGTCCGGCTACCTCCGCGACCTGCGCGAAGACCGCAGCGAAGAGTCGGAAGGCCGCATCGAGAACCTGATGGAGCTGGTGTCGGCCGCGCGCGAGTACGAATCGCGTGAGCACGAGCCGTCGCTCGGCGGCTTCGTCGATCGCCTGTCGCTCTTGTCCGACGTCGACAAGGAACAGGGCAAGATCGACCCGCGCGTGATGATGATGACCTTGCACTCCGCCAAGGGCCTCGAGTTCCCGACCGTCGTCCTGGCCGGGCTGGAAGAGGGCCTGTTTCCGCATTCGCGATCGCGCGAAGACGAAGCGGAAATGGAAGAGGAGCGCCGGCTTCTTTACGTCGGCATCACTCGCGCGCGCAAGCAGCTCGTGATCACGAGCGCGGCCCGCCGGCGGGTGTTCGGCGAATACCAGAACACCGAGGTGTCACGGTTCATCGAGGAGATTCCACCGGACTTGATCGAGCAGGATCTTCCAAACAGCCAGCCTGTCCGCCGTAGCTTTAGCGAAGGCGGATGGGGTGAGTACCGCGCCAACCCATACGGGCGTCCCCGCCAACCGGCGGCCGGCTATCGAGCGGGCCACCTTCGCCAAGGCTACGGTGCCCAAGGCCCAGACGACGCCAAGGTGCCGACGCAGAACTTCAAATACGAGGAAGAGGACCAGTCCCCTGGGCTGCGTCCCGGCGCCCGCGTCAAGCACGCGCAGTTCGGCGCCGGCACGGTGGTCAGCGTCGAGGATCTGGAGGACGACCAGAAACTCGTGGTGCGCTTTGTGTCTGTCGGCACCAAGACCCTGCGGGCCAAGTACGCAAAGCTGGAGCGGGCCTAGATCCTTCGGAGGGCGATGGCTTTAGCCGTCGCCA
>CAYHCX010000026.1:11283-23853 GCA_964355095.1 uncultured Acidobacterium sp. | reverse complement strand
GCAAAGCTGGAGCGGGCCTAGATCCTTCGGAGGGCGATGGCTTTAGCCGTCGCCAGGCGGATTACCGGAGGGCGATGGCTTTAGCCGTCGCCAGGCGGAGGCTGACGCCTCCGCCCTCCGGGGACTACAGCCCCGCGATCTTCGTGATAATCGGCCGCCCCTCGCGGCCGTTGCCGGCGACGCGCTCGATGGTGATGGTCAGCGTTTTCTGCGCGCTGGCGCCGTCCGGCGTCTTCATGGTGGCGGCCACGACCACCTCTTTCCTGATCGTCTCGCCCTCGAACGTCTTCGCGTCGAGCGCCGGCTGACCGGGCTGGGTCAGCGACGCCTCGGCCAGGCCGGTGGAGGCCTTGATCGCGGTGGTTGCCGACGCCGTCGCCCGGGCGTGGGCCGAGATGCCCTCGCGCCACTTGTTCCATTCCAGCCTGATCTTCTCCTGCGCGGGCGTCAGCTTCGCGGTCGGGTTCATCTGCTCGATCTTCAGCACTTCCTCGATCGTCTTGATGTTGGCGTTCTGGTATTCGATCTTGGTTTTGAGGAAGGCGTTCTCTTCTTCACGCGCCTTCACCTCAGTCTCGAACAGCGGCTTGAAGCTGAGCGGCGTGCGCTGCTCCTCGCCGATGCTGGTGATCGAGAAGTCCTCGACCGAGCCCTGCGTGCGCGGATCAATCTGCACCGCCGCCATGCGGCCGACGGTGGTGTTGTCGCGGGCCTTCGCGGCCCGGAAGTACTGCGTCAGGAATTGCTGCTCGGGCGGCTTCGAGCAGCCCACCACGAGCATCATCGCCGGGACGAGCAGGAGCGCGGCGGCCAGCTTCTTCATTCTGTTCCTCCTGGATCAGAACCCTTCGGAACCTCTCCGAAACCGTTCTGAACCTCTTCAGCCTTTTCCACAAGCGCGACCGACACGATCTTGTCTTCGCCTTCAAGGTCCATCAGGCGCACGCCCTGCGTGGCGCGGCCGATCGTGCGAATCTCGTTGGCCGGCGTGCGCAGGATCTTGCCCTGCTCGGTGATCACCAGCAGCTCTTCGTTGTCGTGCACCTGCGTAATCGCCACCACCGGGCCGTTCTTGTCGGTCACCTCGACGTTCTTCACGCCCAGGCCGCCGCGGTTGGTGACGCGATACTCGTCGATCAAGGTGTTCTTGGCGTAGCCCTTTTCGGTGACCGTCAGCAGCGTGCCGCCCGCCTTGGCGACCTGCATGGCCACCACCTCGTCGCCCTCGCGCAACTGGATGCCGCGAACGCCATACGCCGTGCGGCCCATGCCGCGGACGTCGCCTTCCGCGAAGCGGATGGCCTTGCCGTCCCTGGTGCCGATGAAGATCTCGCTCTGGCCGTCCGACAGCTGGACGGCGATCACGGCGTCGCCCTCGTCGATGCTCATGGCGATGATGCCGCCGGCGCGCGGGTTCGAGTAGGCCGACAGCTCGGTCTTCTTGATCGTGCCCTGGCGCGTGCCCATCACGATGAAGTGCGTGTCGTCGAACTCGCGCACCGCCAGCAGCGAGGCAATCTTCTCGCCGGCCTCCATCTGCACCAGGTTGGCCACCGACTTGCCCTTGCTGTCGGCGCCGACGTCGGGGATTTCGTGGACCTTCAGCCAATAGGCGCGGCCGCGATCCGAAAACACCAGCAGGAACGAGTGCGTCGAGGCGACAAACAGGTGGTTGACCACGTCCTCGTCGCGGGTCCGCATGCCGATGCGGCCCTTGCCGCCGCGGTTCTGCGTGCGGTAGGTCGTGATCGGCGTGCGCTTGATGTAACCGGTGTCGGTGACCGAGATCGCGACGTCTTCGTCGGCGATCAGGTCCATGATGCTCAGCTCGCTCTCGTCCTCGATCAGCTGCGTGCGGCGGGGATCGGAGAACTTCGCCTTCACCGCCCGCAGCTCGTCGAGGATGATCTTGAGCAGCAGCGGCTGGTTGGCGAGGATGTTCTTGAGCCTGGCGATCAGGTTCTTGAGTTCCGCCAGCTCGCCCAGAATCTTGTCGCGCTCGAGGCCGGTCAGGCGCTGGAGCTGCATGTCGAGGATCGCCTGCGACTGGATCTCCGACAACCCAAACTGCGTGACCAACCCGGCCTTGGCTTCGGGCGGGTTCTTCGACGCGCGAATCAGCTTGATCACCGCGTCGAGGTGGTCGAGCGCGATCTTCAGGCCGTCCAGGACGTGCGCGCGCGCCTCGGCCTTGCGCAGCTCGAACGCGATGCGCCGGCGCACCACCTCGCGGCGGAAGTCGATGAAGTGCTCGATCACCTCGAGCAGGCTCAACACCTTCGGGCGGCCGGCGACGATGGCCAGCGTGATGATGCCGAACGACTGCTGCAGCTGGGTGTGCTTGTAGAGGTTGTTGAGCACCACCTCGCCGACTTCGCCGCGCTTCAGCTCGATCACGATGCGCATGCCGTCGCGGTCCGACTCGTCGCGCAGGTCCGAAATGCCTTCGATCGCCTTGTCGCGCACCAGCTCCGCGATCCGCTCGAGCAGCCGCGTCTTGTTCAGCTGATACGGGATCTCGTGGACGATGATGTGCTGGCGATCGCCCTTCTTGGTGGTCTCGATCTCGGTCTTGGCGCGCACCTGGATCGAGCCGCGGCCGGTCAGGTAGGCCTCGTGGATGCCGCGCTTGCCGACAATGCTGCCGCCGGTGGGGAAGTCGGGGCCGGGGATGAGCCGGATCAGTTCCTTGACCTTCTGCTCGCGCGTATACGGCGTTCGGAGGGCGGGGGCTTCAGCCCCCGCCGCCGGATCCATCAGCGTGTTCTCGATGATCCAGATCACGCCGTCGATCACCTCGCCCAGGTTGTGGGGCGGGATGTTGGTGGCCATGCCCACGGCGATGCCGGTCGATCCGTTCACCAGCAGGTTCGGATACGTCGCCGGGAACACCGTTGGCTCGGTCGTCGTCTCGTCGAAGTTCGGGACGTAGTCGACCGTGTCCTTGTCGAGGTCTTCCATCAGGCTTTCGGCAAGCGCCTCGAGCCTGGCTTCGGTGTATCGATAGGCGGCCGGCGGGTCGCCGTCAACCGAACCGAAGTTACCCTGGCCATCGACCAGGGTCTTGCGCATGTTGAAGTCCTGCGCCAGACGGACCAGCGTGTCGTAGGCCGGCTGGTCGCCGTGCGGGTGGTAATTGCCGATGACTTCGCCGATCACCTTCGCGCACTTGCGGTAGGCGCGGTTCGAGGCCAGGCCCATCTGGCTCATCGCGTAGAGCACGCGGCGATGGGCGGGCTTGAGGCCGTCGCGGACGTCTGGCAGCGCGCGCCCGATGATTACGCTCATCGCGTAATCCAGGTACGAGCGTTTCATCTCGTCTTCGATGTTGACGGGCGTGCGGTTCTGCTCGGTCTGGGACATGTCTGGTCGTAGGGCGCCCCTTTATGGGGCGCCGGGCTCTATCAAATATCCAGGTTCTTGACGTCGAGGGCGTTGTCTTCGATGAACTTGCGCCGCGGCTCGACCTGGTCGCCCATCAGCGTGGTGAACATCGAATCCGCTTCCGTGTGATCTTCGGCCCGCACCTGCAACAGCGTCCGGATCTCCGGGTTCATCGTCGTGCTCCAGAGCGTTTCGGGATTCATTTCACCGAGGCCCTTGTAGCGGTTGATGGCCACGCCCTTGCGGCCCAGCGTGATGAAGTGCTCGATGAACTCGTCGATCGACCGAATCGCCACGGTGGCGGGGGCTGAAGCCCCCGCCCTCCGAACGGCTGAGTCTTGGAGAGCGGGGACTTCAGCCCCCGCTGGCCGAACGGCTGAGTCTTGGAGAGCGGGGGCTTCAGCCCCCGCTGGCATCAGGCCAATCGCGCCGAGCGCGTCTTTCTCGTCCGCGGTCAGGCCTTCGTCGCCCGGCTCGACCTCTTCAACCTCTTCGACCTTGGCGCCGGCGCTCACGCGCGCTTCGACCGGGCCGATGCGCAGGGCGCGGACCACGTTCTTGATTTCCGAATAACTGGCCGCCAGCGTGCGGTACTCGCCGGAAGTCACGAACTCGTAGCCAATCTTGTCGATGCGCGAGTAGCCGGAAGCGCGGTCGTCGATGCGCAGCGACCAGGTGGTGTGTTCCTCGTCCCGCTCCAGCGTCACGTCGCGGATCGGCGTCGTCACCTGGTCGGCCAGCCCCTGGAGGCCCGACTGCTGTTCGAAGAACGCTCGATCGCGGACCTCGCGATCGAGCAGCGCCTCGACCAGGTCGCGGGCGTGCCCGCGGCGCTCGATCGTGGACAGCACGTTGCGGTAGGCGATCATGCCGTGCAGCAGCTTCTCGAGTTCGGCGCCGCTGTATTCGACGCCGTCGGCCGAGCGGACCAGGCGCGAATCAACCGCACGGTGGACCAGGAAGTTCTCGAGCGCGCGCTCGTCCTTGATGAACGTCTCCGACTTGCCCCGCTTGGCGCGGAACAGCGGCGGCTGGGCAATGTAGATGTGCCCGCGGTCCACCAGCATCGGCATCTGCCGGTAGAAAAACGTCAGCAGCAGCGTGCGGATGTGCGAGCCGTCCACGTCGGCGTCGGTCATGATGATGACGCGGTGGTAGCGGAGCTTGTCGATGTCGAAATCGTCGGTGCCGATGCCGCAACCAAGCGCCGCGATCATCGTCTTGATTTCGTCGGAGCTGAGCATGCGGTCGAGCCGCGCCCGCTCCACGTTCAGGATCTTGCCCTTGATCGGCAGGATGGCCTGGAAGCGCCGGTCGCGGCCCTGTTTCGCCGAACCGCCTGCCGACTCGCCCTCGACGATGTAAATCTCGGCCTGGGCGGGGTCGCGTTCCTGGCAGTCGGCCAGCTTGCCGGGCAGCGACAGGCCGTCGAGCGCGCCCTTGCGGCGAACCAGGTCGCGCGCCTTGCGGGCGGCGTCGCGCGCCCGGGCCGCGTCCACGGTCTTCTGGACAATCTTCCTGGCCAGCGCCGGGTTCTCTTCGAGAAAAGCACCGAGCTTGTCGTTGACGATCGCCTCGACGATGCCCTTGACTTCGGTGTTGCCGAGCTTGGTCTTGGTCTGGCCCTCGAACTGCGGGTTCGGAATCTTGACGCTGATGACGGCGGTCATGCCCTCGCGGATGTCGTCTCCGCTGATGGTCGCGTCTTTGAGGTCTTTCGTCAGGTTGTTGCCGTTGGCGTAGGCGTTCACCGTGCGCGTCAGCGCCGCGCGGAAGCCCGACAGGTGCGTGCCGCCTTCGTGCGTGTTGATGTTGTTGGCGAACGAGAACTCCTGCGGGTTGTAACCGTCGTTCCACTGCAACGCGATCTCGGCGTCGATGCCGTCGCGGTCGCCGTGCATGAACACGACCTTCTCGTTGATCACGCCCTTGTTCTTGTTCAGGTGCTCGACAAAGGAGGCGATGCCGCCGTCGTAGTGGAAGCGGTGGTTCTTGCCGCTCTCCCGCTCATCGTCGAGCGTGACGATGAGGCCGGCGTTCAGGAACGCCAGCTCGCGCAGGCGTTGCGCCAGCGTGTCGAAGCTGAACTCGGTGATCTCGAAAACCTGCACGTCCGGCTTGAACGTGACCTTGGTGCCGCGGCGCTGCGTGGTGCCGGTGACGACGAGATCGTTCAGCGGCTTGCCGCGCTCGTAGCTCTGTTGGTGGGTCTGGTGGTTGCGCCAGATTTCAAGATCAAGCCGTTCCGACAGCGCGTTGACCACCGACACACCGACGCCGTGGAGGCCGCCCGATACCTTGTAGCTGGTGTTGTCGAACTTGCCGCCGGCGTGCAGCACCGTCAGCGCGATTTCGGCCGCGGGACGGCCGCTCTCGTGCATGTCGGTGGGAATGCCGCGGCCGTTGTCGATGACCGTGACCGAGTTGTCGAGGTGAATGGTGACGTTGACTTCGGTGCAGTAACCAGCCAGCGCTTCGTCGATCGAGTTATCGACGATTTCGTAGACGAGGTGGTGCAAGCCGGCCGGCCCCGTCGAGCCGATGTACATCGCCGGGCGTTTGCGGACCGCCTCGAGGCCTTCGAGAACCTTGATGCTTTCGGCGCCGTAGTCGGCATTGCCGTTGTTCGCGTTGCCGTTGGCGCCGCCGAGACCGGCCTGGTTTTCTGGTTGTTCCGTTTGGGACATTTTTTGTAGGGCGCCCCTTTACGGGGCGCCGGCTGCTCACACGCGCATCGGCATGATCACGTAGGTGTAGTCGTAGCCGTCGGCTCCCACGGGCTTCATCACGGCCTGGCTCACCTCGTCTTTGAGTTCAAGCGCCACCACTTCCGTTTCGACAACACCCAGGAAGTCGAGGACGTACTGGGCGTTGAAGCAGATGGTCAGCGAGGGGCCGCTGTATTCGATCGCGATCGGCTCGCGCGCCTCACCAAACTCCGGGCTGCTCGACGTGACCTCGACCTTGCCCTTGTCGAGCACCATCTTCACCGCGCGCGAGCGTTCGTTTGACAGGATGGCGACGCGCTTCACCGCCTGCGTCAGCCGGTCGCGCTCGAACTCGATGTGCTTGTCGTTGCCCTTAGGAATGACTTTTTCATAGGCGGGGAACTGCCCGTCGATCATCCGCGAGATCAGCAGCCGCGGACCGATTTCGAAGAACAGGTGGTTCTCGCCGCGTTCGTATTTGACGTCCGCGTCGCTGTCGGCGAGCAGGCGGCCTAGCTCCGCCAGCGTCTTGCGCGGCAGGATGGCCTTGATGTCGTCGCCCTTGGCGCCTTCGTGCGGCACGTTCACCAGCGCCAGCCGGTGGCCGTCGGTGGCGACAAACGTCATCGAGTCGGAACGGAGCACGAACTGCGCGCCGTTGAGGTAATACCGCGTGTCTTCACCGGTGATGGCAAATTGCGTCTTCTGCACCATCTGCAGGAGCGACTTGCCCTTGATGGTTGCCTTGGCCCCCGCGCCGGCTTCCGGCAGGCTCGGAAAATCCTCGCGCGGCAGCGTCGGCATTTTCGAGCTGAACTGCCCGCCCGAAACCTTGACCGTGGAGCCGCCCTTGTCGGTCTCGATGTTGACGTCGCCGTCCGGCAACGAGCGGACCACTTCGTAAAACTTCTTTGCGGGGAGCGTGACCGAGCCAGGCTTGCCCACTGCGGCTTCACAGCGGCTGCGTAGCGCGACTTCGAGGTCGGTGGCGAGCAGGGTAACCTCGTTGCCCGTGGCTTCGAGCAGCACGTTCGCCAGTATGGGGATGGTGTTCTTGCGCTCCACAATCTGCTGAAAAAATTGCAGTTCCCGCACAAGATCGGCTTTCCTGGCGACCAGTTCCATGGCGCGGCGTACCTCTGTAAATAAGGAAAAGCGAAGGACAATAAAGTATACAGGAAATAGGTTCTGTCTACAAAATTTCCAACCGGCTTAAACCCTTTCTAATC
The DNA here is from genome assembly GCA_964355095.1 of uncultured Acidobacterium sp. Classification (GTDB taxonomy): domain Bacteria; phylum Acidobacteriota; class Vicinamibacteria; order Vicinamibacterales; family UBA2999; genus 12-FULL-67-14b. The sequence goes on along the minus strand of CAYHCX010000026.1, from coordinate 16,532 downwards.
AAATATTTAAACTGTGGATTGTTCTGTGGGTAAAGTGCGGGACTTCCGACGCCGTAACAGGGGTCTTTCGCCCAATCCGCAGGCATGCACAAAACGTGCACAGCAGAGGCTGTGGAAAAAGAAACCGGGTTTCTTTTTCACCAGCCTTCAGCGGAAAAAAAACCCGGTTTCCTTACTTGAACTGGTCCAGCAGGTTCTTCACCTGGTGGTCGAATTCAGGGTTGTTCTTGCGCATTTCTTCGATCTTCTTGATCGAATGGATCACCGTCGAATGGTGCTTGCCGCCGAAACTGCGGCCAATCTCGGGTAGTGAGGCGTGCGTCAGCGCCTTGCAGAGATACATCGCGATCTGCCGCGGCATTGCCACCGACTTCGAGTTGTTGCGCGCCCGTATTTCAGCCGGTTTCATCTGGTAGTAGTCGGCCACGAACTTCTGGATTTGCTCGATGGTCACGGCCTTTTCATCGTGATCGAGCACGTTGCGCAGCACGTCCTGCGCCAGCTCAATGGTCAGCGGCTTGCTGGTGAGCGAGGCATACGCGATTAACCGGATCAGCGAGCCTTCGAGTTCCCGGATGTTCGACTTGATCCGGCTCGCCATGTACATCGCCACGTGATCGGGCAGCTGCAGCGCTTCGCCCTCGGCCTTCTTCTTGAGAATGGCCACCTTGGTCTCGAGATCCGGCGACTGGATGTCGGCGATCAATCCCCACTCAAAACGCGAGCGCAGGCGCTCTTCAAGGGCGGGAATTTCATGGGGAGGACGGTCGCTGCTGATGACAATTTGCTTCTGCGCGTCGTGCAGCGCGTTGAAGGTATGGAAAAACTCGTTCTGCGTGCCTTCCTTGCCCGACACAAACTGGATGTCGTCCACCAGCAGCACGTCCACGCTGCGATAGCGCGAGCGGAAGTCGAGGATGCGATCGAAGCGCACCGCGTTGATCATCTCGTTCATGAACCGTTCCGACGAGATATAAGTGAGCACCAGGCTGGGATGGTGCTGGACCACGTAGTGGCCGATGGCATGCATCAAGTGCGTCTTGCCGAGGCCGACACCGCCGTGGATGAACAGCGGGTTGTACGAGCGCGACGGCGTCTCCGCCACCGCGCGGCAGGCCGCGTGCGCGAACTGGTTCGAGGGCCCGACAATGAACGAGTCGAAGGTGTAGCGCGGGATCAGGCTGCCGGCGCGAAGCGGTTCGGGCTCGTGGTTGATCACGCTGACGTCGGGTATCTCAGGCGCGCTTGCAGCGTTGCCGCCGCCATCGCCGGGCGCAGCGGATCCCGGGGAGCGGCGTCCCCCGTCAGCAGGGGCCGCCTGGATCGAGGCGTCTGGAATGAAGACCAGTTTAGCGTCCGGCCGCCCCACTTCCCGCATGGCCTCGGCCAGCACCACCGAGTAGTGCTTGGGGAGCCATTCGACGAACAGCGGGTTGGGAACGCGAATGGAAAGCGTCTGCCCGCCGTCCACCATGAGCGAGGTGGGCTTGAACCAGGTCGAGAAGCTATGCCGGCCTACCTGGCCTTCGATACGGGTGAGGACCTGGTCCCAGATCGTCGAGCTTAACATCACTACAAGAACTTGATTCTAAAAGACTTATCGTTTCTGGTTGCCGGGCTTTTCCACAAGCTTTTCCACAGGTGTGGAAATCTCCCCGAGGAGGCCTCCGGGCGAAGGCCCACTCTAACATGCGGCCACCGCTTCGGTTGTCGCGCCCTCTGGCGCCTGGGTCTTTTCAGCTTCCGGGCTTTACAGCCAGTAACTTGGCGGAACATAATCGTAGGTTCGACCGAGGAGAAATATGGCGAGATCCAAGAAGGGCAAGCGTACGTTTCAACCAAACACCAGGCGCCGGGCAAAAACGCACGGGTTCCTGGTTCGTATGGCAACCAAAGACGGCCGGCAGGTTCTCAAGCGCCGCCGCGCCAAGGGCCGCAAGCGGCTCACGGTTTCCGACGAGAAGTAGGGGCGGGTCTCGTAGACTCGCCTGTGGGCCGACCCCATGCCCGTTTTCCGACCATCTGAGCACGTTCGGAAGCGGGCAGACTTCGAACTCATCTACAAGACGGGTTTCAAGCGTTCCGGCCGCCTCATGATGATGTTCACGAGGGATCGCGAGGCAGGGAACGCACGTCTCGGCATTGCCGCGACCCGGAAGATGGGCGCGGCGGTCGAGCGCAACCGGGCGAAACGGCTCGTTCGCGAGCTGTTCCGCCATCACAAGCCGGAACGCGCGGTGGACGTGGTCGTCGTGCCGCGCCGCGAAATGCTCGCCGCACCCTATACCCGCGTCGAGGCCGAGTTTCGCTCCCTGCTCAACAGGACGGCCCCTTCGACGCAGGACAGGCCGCGTAAAGTGACATGACCGCGCGCATCGCACTCACCCTGATTCGCGTATACAAGATCGTGCTCTCGCCGCTGTTTGCCGGCAGCTGCCGCTACATGCCCGGCTGCGCCGACTACATGACGGAGTCGATCACGCGCTTCGGACTGGTCCGCGGCGGCTGGCTGGGCACCAGGCGGCTGTGCCGCTGCCACCCGTTCGGCGGCCACGGCTACGATCCCGTCCCCCAATCACCAGATCACCCGATCGATCACCAGATCACCAGCTCACCAGCTCACTAGATCGATCACCAGATCACGAGATCAAGAAATCACAAGATGGAACGCCGAGTCCTAATCGCCATAACCCTGTCATTCCTGGTGCTGTTCCTGTTTCAGCGCTTCGTGATGCCCCCCGCCTCCGCCCCCGCTACCTCTCAGCCGGGTGCTACGGCGCGGCAAGCCCCTGCAGCTCCGGCGCCGGGGAGCATGGCGGCCCTCACCGCGCAGAATGCATCCCCCTCCGCTCCGCCCGTGTTTCAGAGCGGAGCTACGGCGGACAAGCCACAGGCTGCGCCGGGCAACGCGACGACTTCGGGTCTACCCACCGTAGCGCCGGGCAACGCGACCGTCACCGTCGGCGAGACGGCCGATCGCGAGATTGTCGTCGAGACCACGACCGTGCGCGCCACGTTCACCAATCGAGGCGGGCGGTTGTTGCACTGGGTGTTGAAAGACTACAAGTCGGATGCCGGCACGCCGCTCGACCTGGTGCCGTCGGGCGTCGGCGATGATGCGGTGAAGCCGTTCTCGCTGGTGGTGGACGACCCGGCCGTCACCGAGCGCATCAACGGCGGCTTCTACCGCGCCAGCGCCTCGGGGCCGGTTGACGCGACGACCGCGCCGCGGACCATCACCTTCGACATGGCAGGGTCCGACGGCCTCAGCGTCACCAAGACGTTCGTCATGGAGCCGCACGGCTACCTGATCACGTTCAGCGCGGTGGTCCAGCTCGGACCGGCGCGGCTGAATCCCGTGATCCACTGGGGCCCGGGCCTTGGCGACGACATCGCGCAGCGCCCGCCCTCCTCTTTCTTCTCGCCGAACAGCATCGTGCCGGCGCAGGCGATGATCTACAAGGACGGCTCGGTCGAGCGGGTGGCGGCGACCGTCAGCGGCTCGCAGGAAGGGCCGTTCCGCTACGCCGGCACCTCGGATCACTACTTTGCGTCGCTGCTGCTGAACGAGCCGACCCTGCCGCCGTTCCGCATCGACTACGCGCCGGTGCACCTGCCGATGGCGACCGACGCCGCGGGCGTCGCCAACTACGCGACCTACTCGGTGCGCTTTCCGGCGCCGCCCGATCATTCGCGGTTCTTCTTCGGGCCGAAGGCCTTCGACGACCTGCGCGCCATCGACAGCGAGCTGTCGAAGTCGATCCACTTCGGCATGTTCTCGTGGCTCGCAGTGCCGTTGCTCGGCGCCCTGAAGTGGGTGCACGGCTACGTCGGCAACTGGGGCTGGGCCATCGTCGTCCTGACCGTCCTCATCAACCTCGCGATGTTCCCGCTGCGGCACAAGAGCGTGGTCTCGATGAGGAAGATGCAGGAGATCCAGCCGCAGATGAAGGCCATCCAGGATCGCTACGCCAAGTACAAGGTCACCGACCCTGAGCGGCAGAAGATGAACACCGAGGTGATGGCGCTCTACAAGTCGAAGGGCGTGAACCCGGCCAGCGGCTGCGTGCCGATGCTGCTTACCATGCCGTTCCTGTTCGCGTTCTACGCCATGCTGTCGGTGTCGATCGAGATCCGCGGCGCCCACTTCTTTGCCTGGATCACCAACCTGTCGGCGCCCGACCCCCTCTACATCACGCCCGTGCTGATGGGCCTGACCCAGTTCTGGCAGACCAAGATGACGCCGACCACCGCGGACCCGGCGCAGCAGAAGATCATGATGTTCATGCCGCTCATGTTCACCTTCATGTCGCTGTCGTTCCCGAGCGGCCTGGTGATTTACTGGCTGGTGAGCACGGTGTGGACCATCGGGCAGCAGTACGCGACCAACTATTTGATTGGCGCGCCGGCAAAGCGCATTGCAAAATAGCGGGCTGACGCAGGGCCGCCCTTTATGGGCGGCCGGCTCCAGGAGTAACTATGGCCACAGCAGACATCACTGAATTCGTCCAGAAGGTCGTTGACGCGATGGACCTCGACCTCACCGCATCCGCCGAAGAGATGCCCGACGGCGTCCGCATCAACCTGAACGGCGAAGACGGCAACGTCCTCATCCGCCGCCAGGGCGAAGCCCTCGCCGCCTTGCAGCACATCGTCGCCGCCATCTACCGGCACGAGGCCTCGGAGGGCCGCCGGCTGGTGGTGGATTGCATGGGCTACCGCAAGGGCAAGGACGATGAGTTGAAGCAGATGGCGATCTTCCTGGCCGGCAAGGCGAAAGACAGCGGTCTGGCGCAGGAGATCGGCCCGCTCAACCCCTACGAACGCCGCATAGTCCATCTCGCGGTCGCCGAGGTGGACAAGGTGACGTCGGAGAGCATCGGCGACGCGTTCGAGAAGACGGTCATTATTTCCGTCAAGTGATCTGACGGGGCGACACTACTTGACGGGGCGGCACTCCTTGACGGGGTCACACTCCACGACGGGAACGATCGTGACCCTCAATCAGGTTCAGCCCCGACAGGAATTGTTCCCCCGTCCAACGGCAACTCCCCGACCGGTGTTGCGTCCCCGTCAGGGTTAGCCTGTGTTCTTCACCTCCGACACCATCGTCGCCATCGCCACTCCGGCGGGACGCGGCGGCCTTGGTGTCATCAGAATCAGCGGACCCGACGCCGCTCGAGTAGCCGGCGAACTCGTCGGCCGCGAGAAACCGTTCAAACCCCGCCACGCCACCTTCGCGCGATTTT
>CAYHCX010000026.1:7172-11183 GCA_964355095.1 uncultured Acidobacterium sp. | reverse complement strand
CCGAGACTGCCGCCGAATCTTCCGCGGAACATGTGGTCGAAATCTCGGCCCGCACCGGCGCCGGCCTCGACGATCTGATCGCCGCCGTCGCGCGAGTGTTGGGCGAGGGCGACGCGTTGCGCGATCAGCCGGCCGTCACCAACGTCCGCCACACGCTGCTGCTCGAGCGCGCGCGCGCCGCGCTTCTGCAAGCCGCGTCCGCGCTCGAGGGCGAGATCTCCGAGGAGTTTCCACTGCTCGATCTCCAGGAAGCCGGGCACGCCCTGCAAGAGATCACGGGCCGCCGCACGAGCGACGATCTGCTGCGTCACATCTTCGAGCGCTTCTGCATCGGCAAGTAGCGCGCGCCTGCGCTCTGGGAGCGAGTTGCGCTCAGGGCCGCTCGCCATCAGCTTCCGACCTTCGACTGGGCTCAGGTCGCCCCGCGCAACGGGTGCCCCGGCGTCGCGCGGGGCGGTGCGGCTCGGCGTTCGCTCTCCTTCGCCGGTCAAACCTCGGTCGGCGAGCTGTGCGCTCCGCCGATGACCAACCAGACCCCGCCGCGGCCAGTTGTGGCCTACCCTCGGTTTGTCTGTCACGAATCTTCGTCGGCTCAGTCGAACGCTCACGCCGAGCCACACCGCCCCGCGCGCCGCGCGCGCACACGCGCGATGGGCCGCTCGGCGTCAGCTGGAGCACGAGCGAGAGCGGGCGGGAGGAGGGGCGACCGCGCAGTATGAGATCAGGGGCATCAACAGCGCCCCGACGGGCAGGTTTTTGACCGACAACCTTGCAGCGAGCGTTGGGGCGACAGTCAGACCGAGCTGCGAGTTGACAGCCCTCTCGAGCGAGTGCGGAAGCTGATGCCGAGCGGCCCTGAGCGGGAGGCGCGAGGGGCGCACCCCGCCTTGCTCAGTGCACATACGGCGAGCGCACCGCCGACGTGAGAAAATACGGCAGCGGCTATAGATAACGATAAGTGGTTAATTAGATAGTAATGATAAGTAAATTAGATGTAATAGTCGTCGGCTCAGGGCACGCCGGCGTCGAGGCGGCGTGGGCGGCGGCACGGTTGGGGCGGAGTGTGGGGTTGTGCACGCTCAGTCGAGAAACCGTCGCGCACATGCCCTGCAATCCCGCCGTGGGCGGGACGGCAAAAGGACATCTGGTTCGCGAGATCGATGCGCTGGGCGGATTGATGGGCCGCGCTATCGACGCCACAGGCATACAATTCAAGTTGCTCAACCGCAGCCGAGGTCCGGCGGTGTGGTCGCCGCGGGCGCAAGCCGACAAGCCCCGGTATTCCGCCTGGGTTCGGGCGGCGCTCGAGGCGGAGCCGAATATCCACTGGATTATTGGCCGTGCCGGGCGAATTGTCATGGACGACGGCCGGGTCGCCGGTCTGGCGCTCGAGGATGGAACGGTCTACCGCTGCCGGGCGCTCGTCATCACCACCGGGACCTTTCTGAACGGCCTGATCCACGTCGGCCGCGAGCAGCGGCCGGCCGGACGAGCGGATGAGCCGCCGTCGCGCGACCTGGCGGAATCCATCAAGCACCTCGGCGTCCGGTGGGGGCGCCTGAAGACCGGCACGCCGCCACGCCTGGCCAGGCAGTCCATCGACTTCGAGAACGGTGTGAAAACAGGCGTGTTCCACGTGGAACATGGGGATGCCGAGCCCATCCCGTTCTCGTTCACCGCCACCGAACGGCCGGTGAACCAGGCCAACTGCTACCTGCTCCACACCACCGATCGGGTCCACGGGCTGGTCCGCGCCAACATCTCCGCTTCGCCGCTCTACAACGGCCAGATCGCCGGCATTGGCCCGCGGTATTGCCCGTCCCTTGAAGACAAGGTCATGCGCTTCCCGGACCGGGAGCACCACCAGCTCTTCCTCGAGCCTGAGGGCCTGGACGTCGAGGAAATCTACGTAAACGGCTTCTCGATGAGCCTCCCCGCGGAAACACAGCGGGAGCTCATCCGTGCGCTGCCGGGCCTTGAATCGGCCGAAATGCTCAGGCCTGGCTACGCCGTCGAATACGACTTCGTCCAGCCCACGGAACTGCGGTCGTCGCTCGAAACGCACCGGGTGGCCGGATTGTTCTTCGCGGGGCAGATTAACGGCACGTCCGGCTACGAAGAAGCCGCCGGCCAGGGCCTGCTGGCCGGCATCAACGCCTCGCAGTCGGTCAGCGGCGCGCCGCCCCTCGTGCTGGGCCGGGACGAGGCGTATCTGGGCATCATGGTGGACGACCTCGTCACCAAGGGCTGCCTCGAGCCCTACCGGATGTTCACGTCCCGCGCGGAATACCGGCTCCTGCTTCGCACCGATAACGCCGACCTCCGCCTGACCCCGAAAGGCCGCGCTATCGGCCTGGTAGACCAGGCACGCTGGGAGAGGTTTTCAGCGCGGAAGGCGCGATTCGACGTGAACGTAGACCATCTGCAGCGGAACTGGGTCCGGGTGGAAGGTGGCGCCCGGGTGCCGGCCGCCCAGGCCCTGCGGCGCCCGGAGCTGACCCTCAGCAGCCTGATGGACGGCGGGGAAGTCGCCATCAAGACCATCCCGGAGGACCACCTCCTGGACGTATCGTCGGTCGAGACCACGGTCAAATATGAGGGTTACCTGGTCCGTCAGGAGCAGGCCGTTGCCAGGGCTCAACACGCCGAACGCCGGCGGATACCAGAGGCGTTCCCCTTCGAACGCGTGCCCGGCCTCTCCCGGGAAATGGTCCAGCGCTTCTCAGAGACACGCCCGGAAACCCTCGGCCAGGCCCAACGCATCCCGGGCGTCACCCCAGCGGCCGTCGCGGTAGTCGGGGCATACCTGGATCGCCTCTAGGCGTACGGGCCTCTGGACTCAGACGTACGGGCCACGGAAGCACGGAAGCACAGAACAGGGTTTTCAAAAAAAACAGGGTTTTCAAGAAAATCTTCTGTGTTTCCGTGCTTCCGTGGCCTGTTCGTGCTTGAATCTCCACAGTGGCAAACCGAGAGTTCCGCGATCGGCTGAAGCGCCGAGCCAAGTCGGCCGGCATAACTCTCGAAGCCACGCTGATGGATGGCCTCGAGACCTACTACCAGCTCCTCACCAAGTGGAATTCCAAGATCAACCTCACCGCGTTCCGGCTCACCTCCTCCGGTGAAGACGATGCGGTGGATCGGTTGCTGATAGAGCCTGTGGTCGCGGCGCGCTACGTGCCGGAGAACGCGCGCACGCTGCTCGACGCCGGCTCCGGCGGCGGTTCGCCGGCCATCCCCATGAAGCTCGCCTGCCCCTTCCTCCATCTGCGAATGGTGGAAGTAAAAACGCGGAAGGCGGTGTTCCTGCGCGAAGCGGTGCGGACCCTCGGCCTTCGCGACGCCGAAGTGGAGACGTCGCGGTTCGAAGAGCTCCTCCCGCGGGCCGAACTCCACGAAGCGCTCGACCTGGTGACCATTCGCGCCGTGCGAGTCGAGCAGAGCACGCTGCTCACGCTCCAGGCGTTTCTGAGGCCAGGTGGAAAGATCTTCCTCTTCCGCGGCCAGGGCTCGAGCGCCGTGGAAACGGCCCCGCCCACACCGCTGACGTGGATGGCCACTTATCCGCTGGTCGATTCGCTTCACAGCAAGCTCGTGGTGTTGAGCAAGACGCGAGTCTAAAGATAAGAAACCGGGTTTCTTTTTATCCAGGGATGAATCAGAAAGAAGAAACCCAGTTTCTTATCGAAAAAGAAACCCGGTTTCTTGTACTCTAGTTTCGACCTGCGGTAACTAGCTGTATAGGGTAATCGACCAATAATGGCCAAGATCATCGCCGTTACCAATCAAAAAGGCGGCGTCGGCAAGACCACGACGGCCATCAACCTGGCTGCTGCTCTGGCCATTGCCGGCCGCAGGGTGCTGCTCGTGGACTGCGATCCCCAGGCGAACGCGACCAGCGGCATCGGCCGCAAGGGGGAACACAGAGAAGCCGGGACGCTGTACGACGCGATTACGCGGGATCACGCCGCAGACTTGTCCGCCGAAGCGCGAAGCGCGAAGGTGGATGAC
>CAYHCX010000026.1:0-7072 GCA_964355095.1 uncultured Acidobacterium sp. | reverse complement strand
AACCAGGGCCGCAGATTACGCAGATGACGCAGGTCCAACCAGGGCCGCAGATTACGCAGATGACGCAGATCTGGATTCAAGGGCGGCGGCTAATAAATACATTCTGTCCACCACGGTCGAGCGTCTCTCGCTGATCCCCGCGACGAGAGATCTGTCGGGTGCCGAGATCGAGTTGATCTCGTTTCCCGATCGCGAGCGCCGGCTGCAGCGGCTGCTCGATCCGCTGCGCGATCAGTTCGACTTCATCATCATCGACTCGCCGCCGTCGCTCGGCCTGCTCACGCTCAACGCGCTGGTCGCCGCCGACCGCGTGCTGATTCCGCTGCACTGCGAGTACTTCGCGCTCGAAGGCCTGGCCGATCTCGTCTCCACCATGCGCCGCGTGCGCGCCTCGCTCAACCCGGCGCTCGACATCGAGGGCGTGCTGCTGACCATGAACGACGACCGCACCAACCTCGGGCAGCAGGTCGCGCGCGATGTGCGCGAGTTCTTCAAGGAGAAGGTTTACCGCACCGTGATTCCGCGCAACGTGCGCCTCGCCGAAGCGCCCAGCCACGGCCTGCCCGCGGTCACCTACGACGCCAGGTCGCGCGGCGCCGAGGCGTATTTCTCGTTCGCCACCGAGCTGCTCGACCGGAACACCGAGACCGCGGCCGTGAAGGCAGAAGGCTAAGACATGGAGAAACGACCCGCACTCGGCAAGGGCCTGAGCGCCCTGATTCCCGACGCCGCCGACGCGCTGAACACGCCGCGCGCGTCCCTCGACGTCGACATCGACCTGCTCGAGCCCAACACCTACCAGCCCCGCGGCCACATGGACAACGAGCGGCTGGAGGACCTCGCGCGATCGATCCGCGCCAACGGCGTGATTCAACCGATTGTCGTCCGCAAGCTCGCCAACGCCGGCACCGGCCGCGATCGCTACCAGATCATCGCCGGCGAGCGCCGCTGGCGCGCCGCGCAGCGCGCCCAGCTCTCAAAAGTCCCGATCGTCGTCAAGGAGGTCGCGAGCGGTGACAAGAAGCGGCTGCTCGAGATGGCCCTGATCGAGAACATCCAGCGCGAAGACCTGAACCCGATGGAGGCCGCGGCCGGGTATCAGCGGCTCGTGGACGAGTTTCACCTGAAGCAGGAAGACATCGCCGCGCAGGTCGGCAAAGACCGCGCGACGGTGGCCAACTACCTGCGCCTGCTGAAGCTGCCCGAGGAAGTGCGCGGCAACGTCGCGTCCGGGGCGCTGTCAATGGGACACGCCCGCGCGATTGTGGCGCTGGCGACCGACGTCGACCAGCTGCGCCTGGCCCGCGACGTCGTCTCGCGCGGCCTGTCGGTGCGCGAGACCGAGGCGCTGGTGAAGCACGCGCTCGCGAAGAAAGAGCCCGAGCCCGAGAAGAAGGCCGCGTCGAAGAAGGACGTGCACACGCGCGCGGCCGAAGATCAGCTGCGCCTCTCGCTCGGCACGCCGGTGGAGATCAAGCGCCGCGGCAAGGGCGGGACGATCGCCATCACCTTCACGAACGAAACCGAGCTGCAGCGACTCTACGAGTACCTGACCGAGAAGAAGTGAAACCACGAAGCTCACGAAGACCACGAAGCAACTTTTAAGAACATTCTTCGTGTCCTCCGCGTCCTTCGTGGTTGCATTGGAGCACCGATGACAGAGCAACAAAGGCGCCGGCTGACCGAGATGGTCAGCTGCGCTGGTTGAGCGAGCAAACTCGCCGCGGGCGAGCTCGCTCAGGTCCTGAGCGGCATACCAGTTCAAACCGACCCACGTATCCTGGTTGACTACAGGACTGCGGACGATGCCGGTGTCTACGCGTGGGAGAGTGGTCCGGCGCTGGTGCAGACGGTGGATTTCTTCACGCCGATCGTGGACGACCCTTATCTTTACGGACAGATCGCGGCGGCCAATGCGCTGAGCGACGTTTACGCGATGGGCGGGCGGCCGCTGACCGCGCTGGCCATCGGCGCGTTCCCGCAAGACGGCCTGCCGACCGCAGACATCGCGCAGATTTTCCGCGGCGGCTTCGACAAGCTGCGCGAGGCCGGCGTGGCGCTGCTCGGCGGGCACACCGTGCAGGATCGCGAGATCAAGTTCGGCTATTCAGTGACCGGCTCCGTTGATCCGAAACGCATCCTCACCAACGCCGGCGCCAGGCCCGGGGACCGCCTGATCCTCACCAAGCCGATCGGCACCGGCATTGTCGGCACCGCCATCAAGTTCGGCCGCGCCCCGGGCGAGGTGGTGGACCACGCCGTGGCGTCCATGCTCACCCTCAACCGGGCGGCAGCGGAGGCCATTGCTCATTTGGATGGCGTGCAGGCGTGCACCGACATCACCGGCTTCGGCCTGGCCGGCCACGCATCCGAAATGGCCGCGGCCAGCCACGTCACGCTGGCGCTTGACGCCGCCGCGCTCCCGTTGATCCCAGGGGTCCTGGAGCTGGTGAGCGGCAACAAGTCCGGCGGCATGGGCACCAACCGTGAGCACTTCGCAGCCGGCGTAGAGTTCGGTCCGGAAGTCAATGCAGAGCTTAGAGACCTCATCTTCGACCCCCAGACCTCCGGTGGCCTGTTCCTGTCGGTGGACCCGTCCCAAGCCGAGCTGGCGCTTGACCTGCTGACGAAGGCGGGCGTTTCGGCCTGTTTCGTTGGATCGGTCGAACCAGAGAGTGGCTATCGACTACGAGTCAGATGATTTTGCCGTTTGCCCTAAAACATGAAGCCTGGGTTTCAGAAGTCTGACCTCTGTGTCATCTGCGCCATCTGCGGCCAACCGCCTGCGCCATCCGCGGCCAACGTCCGTGTCCTCTGTGGCCCACGCCCGGGGTGCCGTGATACATTTAGACGTTTGTTAACACCAGACATCACCACCCTTTGGGTCGTCGCGTTCCTGCTCCTGTGCACGTATCTGCTGAACACCCTCGTGTTCAAGCCGATCCTCCAGGTGATCGACCAGCGCAGCGGTGCCGTTCGCGGCGCCCGCGAGCTGGCGGATTCCGCGGCCCATAAGGCCACCGCCGCCGCCGCGGAATACGACCAGAAACTCAACGCCGCGCGCGCCGAGGTATACGGCCAGATGGACGACATGCGCAAGGCCGCGCTCGACCAGCGCGCCACGCTGCTCGGCAACACCCGCGCGACCGTCGAACAGGAACTGAAGACCGCCACAGCCCGCGTGCAGCAGGAATCGCAAGCTGCCCGCGACACGCTCGACCGTGACGCAAACAACCTGGCCGGCGCCATCGTGTCGCGTGTGCTCGGTCGCGCCTCCTAAGCAACAAGGCAGGAAATAGAAGTGACCAGCACATTCCTCGCCGCTTGTGAATTAAAGCGCAAAGTATTTTTGGCGCTCACGCTGGGCGCGTTCCTCGTTGTGGCCTCTCCGACCGCGGCTCAAGAACACTCGCCTTCGCAGCCTGCGGCTGCTTCGGCGGAGCAAGCGCCTGCGGCCGAACACGCGGCCGAAGGCGGCCACGATCAAAGCATCACCGACATGATCCTCGGCATGGGCTGGCCCATCGCCAACTTCATCATCTTCCTCGGCGTCATCTACTACTTCGGCAACGGCCCGCTGAAGGACTACCTCGCCACGCGCAGCGCCGCCATCCGCAAGGACCTGGTCGAGGCCGCCGCGCTCAAGGCCGCCGCCACCGCGCAACTCGCCACCATCGAACAGAAGCTCCAGGCGCTGCCGGGCGAGCTGAACGCGCTGCGCACCCGCGGCGCCGAAGAGATTGTCGCGGAAGAGAAGCGGATTGCCGCCGCCGCCGAGGCCGATCGCGAACGCCTGCTCGAGCAGACGCGCCGCGAGATCGACCTGCAGGTGCGGTTGGCCAGGAAAGAGATCCTCGAACACGCCGCCGACCTGTCGGTGCAGCTCGCCACCGAGCGCATCAAGAAAGAAACCACGCCGGCGGATCAGGATCGCCTGGTCGATCGCTATCTCGATCAGGTGAAGAAGAACTAGCCATGTCGCGACGCACCTCCGCCAACCGCTACGCCAAGGCCCTGTTCGACGTCGTGGTCGAAGAGAAGAACGACCTGGCCCAGGTCGATCGCGATCTGCAGGCCGTCGTGGCGATGATGCACGAGAGCCCCGAGCTGGCGAGCGCCGCCGGCCGCAGCGGCGTGACCGAGGCCGCGCGCCAGTCGCTGATGGAAGCGGTGGCCGACAAGATGGGCCTGGCCACGCCCGTGAAGAAGCTCCTCGTGCTGCTCGCCGAGAGCCGCAAGCTGAACCTCATCCCGGACCTGTCGGACGCCTACCAGGACCGGCTGCTCGCGCACCAGAACATCGTGCGCGCCGACGTGACCAGTGCGGCGCCGCTGTCGGCGGAGAAGACGCGGGAACTGGCCGCGAGCCTCGGCAAGGTCACGGGCAAGAAAGTGGAACTGTCGGTCAGCGTTGACCCCGAGTTGCTCGGTGGCGTCGTCGCGAAGATCGGCAGCACGGTGTATGACGGAAGCGTCAGGACGCAGTTGACGCGGATGCGCCAGCAGTTGGTAGAGAAATAACGCTATGAGCATAAAAGCCGACGAGATTTCAAAGATCATCCGCGAACAGATCGGCAGCTTTGCCGTCGCCGTGGATGTGGCCGAGACCGGCACCGTGGTGTCAGTGGGTGACGGCATCGCGCGTGTTCACGGCTGCCAGCGCGCCATGGCGGGCGAGATGCTCGAATTCCCGCACGGGGTGTTCGGCATCGCCCTCAACCTTGAAGAAGACAGCGTCGGCACCGTGTTGCTGGGCGACTTCACGGTGATCAAGGAAGGTGACCCCGTCAAGCGCACCGGACGCATCATCTCGGTGCCGGTGGGCGAGGAAATGCTCGGCCGCGTCGTCAACGCGCTGGGCCAGCCGATCGACGGCAAGGGTCCGATCCTCTCCAAGAAGCTGTCGCCGATCGAGCGCATTGCTCCCGGCGTGGTCGATCGCCAGCCGGTGCGCGAGCCGATGCAGACCGGCCTCAAGTCGATTGACGGCATGGTGCCGATTGGCCGCGGCCAGCGCGAGTTGATCATCGGCGACCGCCAGACCGGCAAGACCGCGGTGGCGCTCGACACCATCCTCAACCAGAAAGACACCGGCGTCATCTGCATCTACAACGCCATTGGCCAGAAGCAGTCCACGGTGGCGCAGGTCGTGCGCACGCTGGAAGAAGCCGACGCCATGCGCTACACGATCGTGGTCGCGGCGACCGCGTCGGACCCGGCGCCGATGCTCTACATCAGCCCCTATGCGGCGACGGCGATGGGCGAGTACTTCCGCGACAGCGGCCGCCACGCGCTGCTGATTTACGACGACCTTTCGAAGCACGCGCAGTCGTACCGTGAAATCTCGCTGCTGCTCCGGCGCCCGCCCGGCCGCGAGGCCTATCCCGGCGACGTCTTCTACCTGCACTCGCGGTTGCTGGAGAGAGCGGCGAAGCTGAACGACAAGCTGGGCGGCGGCTCGCTGACCTCCTTGCCGATCATCGAAACCCAGGCGGGCGACCTGTCGGCGTACATCCCGACCAACGTGATCTCGATCACCGACGGCCAGATCTTCCTGGAAGCCGACCTGTTCAACCAGGGTGTGCGCCCGGCCATCAACGTCGGCAACTCGGTGTCGCGGGTCGGCGGCTCGGCGCAGATCAAGGCGATGCGCCAGGTGGCGGGCACGCTGCGCCTCGACCTCGCGCAGTATCGCGAGCTGTCGGCGTTCGCGCAGTTCGGCAGCAGCGACCTCGACAAGGCGACGCAGAACCAGTTGAACCGCGGCGCCCGTCTCGTTGAAGTGCTGAAGCAGAAGCAGTACGCGCCGCTCGCGGTCGAGCAGCAGGTGACCATTCTCTACGCCGGCGTCAACGGCTTCCTCGACAGCATCGCGGTGGCCGACGTCGGCGCCGCGCAGGACGAGCTGGTCAGGTTCATGCAGACCCGCCACGGCAACGTGCTGCAGGCGATCCGCGAAAAGAAGACCCTGGACGACGGGCTCAAGGCCGACTTGAACGCGGCGTTGAAGGAATTCGGTGAGCATTTCGTTGCGATGAAGGAGAGCTTGGCCAGGGCGTAGGGCTGTTCAAGCCCCAAGCCCCAAGCCCCAAGCCCCATGCCGTCACTAATCGACATCCGCCGCCGCGTCCGCGCCGTCAAGTCGACGCAGCAGATCACGAAGGCCATGAAGATGGTCTCGTCGTCGAAGCTGCGCCGCGCGCAGGAACGCATTCTCCGCGGCCGTCCCTACGCGCAGGAGATGCTCCGGGTGTTCAACAACCTGGCGACGCGGACCGACAGCGCGAAGCACCCGCTGCTGAACGACGATCCGCTGGCCGCGCGCACGCTGTTGATCGTGATCACCGCCGACCGCGGGCTGTGCGGCAGCTTCAACACCAACGTCGCCAAGGCTGCGCTGCAGTTCACACTGGATCAGCCGAAGGCGGCGGACGGCCGCGACGTGGCGATGGCGCTGGTCGGCCGCAAGGGCCGCGACTTCTTCCAGCGCCGCGGCTTCGACGTGCTCTACGAGGAAGTCGGCCTGTTCCAGCAGGTGAAGTGGGCGCACGCGCAGGCGATCGCCTCGACCGCGATCAAGGAATTCCTGGGGCCCGAGATCAGCTCCGTTTACCTGGTCTACAACGAGTTCCGGTCGGTGATTTCGCAGCGCGTCGTGATTGAAAAGCTGCTGCCGATTCCCCGCCTTCGCGCCGAAGACATCAACTCCGGCGCTGCCGCCTCCGCCTTGGCTGCGGCGGACAAGTCGGCGGGGCACGCGCCAGAGGCATCGGCTTCCCCGGCGGTCGATTACCTGTTCGAGCCCGACCCGCAGGAGTTGCTGAACACGCTGCTGCCGTTGCACGTGGCCGTGCAGATCAACCGCGCGCTGCTCGAGTCATCCGCCGCCGAACATGCGGCGCGCATGCAGTCGATGGACAGCGCCACCCGGAACGCCAAGGAAATGGTGGACCGGCTGACGCTCTACATGAACAAGGTTCGTCAGGCCGCGATTACGCGAGAAATCATCGAAGTTGTTTCCGGAGCGCAAGCGACATAGTCCTTCGACATAGACGTTCGACATAGACGTTCG
>CAYHCX010000025.1:42759-46309 GCA_964355095.1 uncultured Acidobacterium sp. | reverse complement strand
ACTAGGAACCTAGAACCTTTTTCCTGAAGTAATCGATGGTGCGCACGAGCCCCTGTTCGAGCGGCACTTTCGGCTCCCAGCCGAGCAGGGTGCGCGCCCGTGTGATGTCCGGCTGCCGCACCTTCGGGTCGTCGGTGGGCAACGGCCCGTGGACGATTCGGCTCTTCGACCCCGTCATCTCGATGATCAGGCGCGCGATCTGCTCGATCGTCATCTCCCGCGGGTTGCCGATGTTGATCGGATCGTTTTCCTTCGAGTGCATCAGGCGGATGATGCCGTCCACCAGGTCGCTGATGTAACAGAAGCTCCGCGTCTGCGTGCCGTCGCCGAACACCGTGACGTCCTGATTCAGCAGCGCCTGCGAGATGAACGCCGGCACGGCGCGGCCGTCGCGGATGCGCATGCGCGGCCCGTAAGTGTTGAAGATGCGGACGATCTTGGTGTCGAGGTTGTGGTAGCGGCGGTAGGCCACCGTCATCGCTTCGGCAAAGCGCTTGGCTTCATCGTAGACGCCGCGCGGTCCGATCGGGTTGACGTTGCCCCAGTAGCTTTCCTTCTGCGGATGTTCAAGCGGATCGCCGTAGACCTCGGAGGTGGAGGCGATCAGGAACGTGGCTCCCTTCGCCTTGGCCAGGCCCAGCGCCTTGTGGGTGCCGAGCGCGCCGACCTTGAGCGTCGGGATGGGCAGCTCCAGGTAGTCGATCGGGCTGGCCGGGCTGGCCCAGTGCAGCACGTAGTCCACCGGGCCGTCGACGTCGATGTAGTTGGTGACGTCGTGGCGGATGAACTGGAAGTCGCGGTCGCGCAGGTGCGCGATGTTGGCCAGGTCGCCGGTCAGCAGGTTGTCGATGCCGACCACCGAGAAGCCGCGATCGAGCAGCGCCTCCGACAGGTGGGAGCCGATGAAGCCGGCGGCGCCGGTGATGACCGCGCGCGGCACGTCAGGCGGCCCCGCGGTTCTGGCTAAGCACGCGGATCAGGGTCAGCCACATGATTTTGATGTCCAGGGTTACCGACCAGTTTTCGATGTAGTACAGGTCGTACTCGATGCGCTTCTCGAGCGAGGTGTTGCCGCGCCAGCCGTTGACCTGGGCCCAGCCGGTGATGCCGGCCTTCACCTTGTGGCGGAGCATGTACTGCGGAATGCGGTGCTTGAACTGCTCGACGAAGAAGGGCCGTTCCGGCCGCGGGCCGACAATCGACATCTCGCCGACCAGCACGTTCCAGAACTGCGGCCATTCGTCGAGATCGTGGGCGCGCAGCCACGCGCCAATGCCGGTCGCGCGCGGATCGTTCTCGTCGCCCCACACCGGGCCTTCCGGCTCGGCGTCGAGCGGCATCGTCCGGAACTTGTAGACGTTGAACTGCTTGCCGTCAAGGCCCATGCGCTCCTGCGTGTAAAACACCGGTCCGGGCGAGCTCTGCTTGATCAGCCACGAGATCAGCAGACCGGGCAGCGCCATCACCGTCAGCGCGCCGGCGGAGATCAGGATGTCGAGCGTGCGCTTGAAGAACGCGCTGACGCCCTGGTGGGGCACGTCGTTCAGGTTGATGACCGGCACGCCGTCGAGGTCTTCGAGCCGCGCCCGCAGGGCGATGAACTGCAGCAGGTCGGGCACCACCTTGACGTCGACGCCCTCGCGGCTGGTCGATTCGACCAGGTCGAGCAGCTTCATGTGCTCTTCGAGCGGCAGCGCCACGTAGAGGTCGTCGATCTTCTCGTTGGCGACGATCTCCGCGGCTTGCTTGAGCGAGCCGAGGAGCGGCAGCCCCCGGTAGCCGAGGTGATCGCCGCCGGCCTTGTCGTCGACGAAGCCGACCAGCTGATAGCCGAGCTCGCGATGCTCGAGCATCCGGTCCGCCACCACGCGGCCCAGCTCGCCGGCGCCGGCGATCAGGATGCGCCGCAGGCCGACCCCCGCCAACCAGCGCCGTTCAAGCGCTTCGCGGATGAACTTGCGCGACAGGTAGCCGGCGACGATGTTGCACAGCAGGAACAGCGCCCACACCAGCCGCGACACTTCGAAGGCGCCGATGTCGCGCTGCACGTCCGACGCGTAGTAGGCCTGGAAATACAGCGTGCTGACGATGCCGAGCACGACGGCGAAGATGCTGCCGACCAGCACGTTGAAGAAGTCGTCGATGCGCGAGCGGCCGCGCCGCAGACGATACAGGCCCTGGAAGTGGAAGCCGATCGGCACCACCAGCGCCACAAACGGCAGCACGTTGAAGTACTGCTCAATGGGCGGCTGGCCGCGGGTGATGGTGAAGAGGCCGGATTCGAAGCGGAGGACGTAGGCGAGCAGGAACGCCGTCATGGCCATCCCCGCGTCGGTGGCCACGTGGAAGGCGACGAGCAGGCGGTTGTGGCGCCTTACCATCGGTGCCCCGCGGGCGCGCGCATGGTGTCGTCCACGATCTGTTCGATCGCGGCGACAAACCGCCGCCGCGAGAAGGTATCGGCGTGGGCGCGGATGCGGGCGGGGTCCCACGTCGTCGCCGCCGCGCGCCGCAAGCCGGCTTCGAGCGATTCCACCGTGGTGTCGCCCACCAGCACGCCGGTCTCGCCGTCGATCACGGTGTCGAGCGCGCCGCCGCGGCCCAGGGCCACGACCGGCCGGCCGCAGGCCTGCGCCTCGACCGGCACGATGCCGAAGTCTTCTTCACCGGGGAGGATGGCCGCCGTGCAGGTCCGGTACAAGTCGCGAATCTCTTCATCCGATCGCCAGCCGGCCAGCTCGATGCCGTCGCCCGCCAGGCGCTCGAGGTTGTGCCGTTCGGGTCCGCTCCCGACGACGGTCAGGCGCATGCCGGCGCGCCGCGCGGCCATCATGGCCAGATCGACACGTTTATAGGGAACCAGGGCAGACACCACGAGAAAACTCGGTGATTTGGTGATTTGGTGATTTGGTGATTTGGTTGGAGGCACGGCTATCGCCGCCTCATTCGAGGCGGGTGTGTAGAAGTCAGTATCGACCGGTGGATACACAAGGGTCGATTCACGATTATAGTACAGCGCGATCCTCCGCGCAACATATTGAGAGATAGCGAGATAGCGGTGTACCCGGCCCTCCGTGGCGCGGTCCCACCGGGCCAGTCCCGCCAGCACCGGGCGGAGCAGGGCGCTCGGCACTTTCCCGACCCGATCCGGGCCGAAATAGGCGTCGAACTGGTCCCACGCGTACCGCATCGGGGTCAGGCAGTAGCAGAGGTGCTTGGCCCGCCCCGTCACTACCACCGACTTGGCGGCGCAGTGGCTGGTGCTGATCACCAGGTCGTAGCCATCAAGGTCGAACTGCTCCACGGCCATGGGGAAGAGCGGCAGGTACTGGCGATACAGTTTTCCGGCGAAGGGCAGCCAATGGATGGGGGACTTCTTCACCAGCCGCCGCTCGATGATCGGCGTGACGGTGCCCTTCAGGTAGACCAGCGTGAACAGATCCGCGGCGGGGAAGAGCTCGCAAAAGACCTCGAGCGCCTTTTCTCCTCCGCGCATTCCGGTGATCCAGTCGTGGATGAGGGCGACGCGCACCTAAGGATCATATAGGAC
>CAYHCX010000025.1:30084-42659 GCA_964355095.1 uncultured Acidobacterium sp. | reverse complement strand
GGTCATCCTGTTCACGGCCTGCCTGACGACCATTCGCACCCGCTAGCGATTCACCACTTCCATGTAAATCTGGTGAATCCTCGCCACGCTCTGCTTCCACGAGAAATCGCGGGCGCGGGCGAGGCCCTTCGTGATCAGCTCGGCGCGCAGCGTCTCATCGGTGACCGCGCGGACGATGCCGGCGGCAATGGCCGCGGCCTCGTGCGGGTCCACCAGCAGCGCGGCGCCGCCCGCCACTTCCGGCAGTGACGAGACGTTCGACGTCACCACCGGCGTGCCGCAGGCCATGGCCTCCAGCGGCGGCAGGCCGAAGCCTTCATACAGCGACGGAAACACGAACGCGCGGGCGAGGCGGTAGAACGCCGCCAGCGTTTCCTGCGGCTGGAATCCCAGGAACCGCACGTGCTTGTCCAGCTTGTGCCGGTGCACCGCCTGCCGCAGCGCCGGGTACTTCGACAGCTCGTCGCCGATGATGACCAGCTTGAGGTGGTCGGGACCGCTGAGCCGGGCCAGGGCGAACGCCTCGACCAGGCGTTCGACGTTCTTGTGTGGCTTGATGTTGCCGACGTAGAGCACGAACGGGTGATCGAGCTGGTAGCGTTGCCGCGTCAGGTCCATGCGCGTGGTGTCCGCGTCGCCGAGAAACCGCTCGTCGATGGCGTTGTAGATCACCACCACCTTCTCCGGCGGGATGTCGAAGAAGCGCAGGATGTCGCGCTTCGACGCCTCCGACACCGTGAGCACCTTGTCGGCCTTGCGCGTGGCGCTCCACATCGACCCCTTGGCGTAGACGTGTGCGAGCCTGCCCGGCAGGTACTGCGGGAACATCAGGTGGATGCAGTCGTGGATGGTCACCACCGACCGGCAGCGGATGGCCGGCGGCAGCACGTAGTGCGGCTCGTGCACCATTTGGACGCGCTCGCGCGCGAGCGCGAGCGGGATGCGGAACTGCTCGGCAATCGAATACGGCGGCGCGGTTTCCGGCACCATCCGGAAGTTCCGCCCCAGCACATCCCCGGAATCCATGTCGTCCGGCTTGCACAGCACCACGTACTCCGTCTGCCGATCGAGGCGTGACAGCTCGATCAGGATGTTGCGGATGTAGGTGCCGATGCCGAAGTCGCGCAGCTTCCGCGCGTCGATCGCGATACGCATGTCAGTCCGTGAAGGGCTGGCCGGTGATTTTCAGGTAGGACCGGAGCAGCCCGGCCCACAAGGGCAGGTGCTTGTCGTAGTATGCGACCTGGCTCTTCCGGCGCATGCGCGCGGTGTCCGGGTTGCGGCCCGCGGACCGCCCGCGGTAGTGCAGGATCTCGGCGCTGGCCACATACAGCACCGTGCGGCCGCGCTTGGTCATCTGCACGCACAAATCGACGTCTTCCGTGTACATGAAGAACCGCTCGTCGAGCAGGCCCACGGCCTCCAGATCGGGGCGCCGGATCACCATGCAGGCGCCGCTGACCCACGCCACTTCGCGCGCCTGGCGGCTCAACTTGTCCACCCGGCGGACGATGCGCCGGATCTTGCGGTGGTAGAGGGTCGAGAACACCTTCCGCTTGAACTCGCTCCACGGGCTGATCGGCTCGCCCCACGACAATTCCGGGAACCCGCGCTCGCTCAGCAGGCGCGCGCCCGCCACCGCCGCCTCCCGGTGCGATGCCAGCCCGCGCACCAGCGTCTGGATGGCGCCCGGCGGCGCCACGGTGTCGGGGTTCATGAGCAGAACGTAGTCGCCGGCCGTGGCGCGAATGCCCAGGTTGTTCGCGCGCGAGAACCCGACGTTGGCGGGCGACTCGATCACCTGCACGCTCGGGAACCGTTGCCTGACCAGGCCGGCGGTGCCGTCGCTGGACGCGTTGTCAACCACGGTGATGGTGGTCGGGAACGGCCCCGTGTGTCCCACCAGCGATTCGAGGCACGCGACGATCTCGTCCGCTGAGTTGTAGGTGACGATGATGATGGCGAGGGAGAAGAGGCTATCGGCCACCGGCACCCTCTTCGATGGCGGCCAGCGTGCGGGCGGCGGTGGCCGCCCAGTTGTACTGGCCCAGCACGGCGGGCGCCTGCCGCAGGATGTCGCGGCGCGCGCCGGCGTTGGTCAGGCACGTAACCAGCGCCGCCGCGATCGCCTCGCGTCCGGCGCCGAGCGGCACGTAACGCGCGGCCGCGCCGGCCGTTTCACGCGCCACCGGCGTGTCGAGCAACACCGGCGGCACGCCCGCCGCCAGCGCTTCGAGGGGCGTCAGGCCGAAGCCTTCGTATTCCGAGAGGAAGGCAAACACCGAGGCGCGCGCGTACAAGCTCGCCAGCGTGGCGTCGTCAACATAGGACCTGATGTGGATGCGATCCCGATGGCGCGATTGCCCGCGCAGGGCGTCGAGGTCGATGCGCGGCCGCCGCGTCCGGTTTTCCCCGACGATCTCGAGTTGTGCCGCCGGCACCTGGTCCGCCACGGCATCAAAAGCCCCAATCAACTGGTCAACCCGTCGTCGCTCAAACACCGAGCCCACGTATAACACGATTGGCTCGCGCACAGGTTCCGGTGGGGCGGCGATCAGTGAAGTGGCGTCCGGCTTCAGCCGGACCACGGCCCGCATGCCGAGGGGAATCACGCGGACGCGGGACACGGGCAGCCCGATGTGCCGCGCGATCTCGCCCTGCGAGAAGGCGGTGTCGGTCAGCACCACCTTGGCGCGCCGCGCCGACCAGGCGGTGAGGAGGCGCCGCCGCAGGCCCTCGCGGGACGCGAACCACTCCGGGTGCGCGAAGAACGACACGTCGTGAATGGTCAGCACGACCGGCGCCGGCGCCGTGAGCGGCGCGGAATACGCCGGCGCGAACACCACGTCGGGCCGCCGCGACGCGAGCGCGCGGGGGAAGGCCCATTGTTCCCATGACGACCCGCCGCTGCCGGCGATGACCCGGACGTTGGACTTCCAGCCCTCGGGAAGCCGTGGCGGCGCGTGCGCGTAGAGCGTCCATTCATGGCGAGCCGCGTCGGCAGCCGTCGCCCACTCGGTGAGCAACTCGCTGACGTACCGTCCCACGCCCGTGGTGTGGCCGCAGAGCTCGCGCGCGTCAACGGCGATGCGCATGGACCTCCATGGCCGAGGCGTAGGCCTTGCGGGCGGCGGCCGCGCACGCGGTCCAGCTGTAGAGAGAGGCCTGCAGGAGGCCGCGGTGCGCCGCCGCCTCGACCTCACCATCGTCCAGGAGGGCGCGCATGCGGGCGGTCAGCGCCTCCGCGTCATCGGGATCGATCGGATCGGCGGCGGGGCCGGCCACTTCAGGGAGCGAGCCGCGCGCCGACACCACCACCGGGATCCCGCACGCCATCGCCTCGAGGACCGGCAGGCCGAAGCCTTCCTCGTACGAGGGCAGCACGAGCATCCGCGCGTGGGCGAACAGCTCGATGCGCGTCGCGGTGTCCACGTAGCCCGTGATCGCGACGTGCCCGGCGAGTGGCGCCTCCCTGGCGCGGGCCTCCCAGCGGGCCGAGTCCGGCGTGGTGCGGCCCGCCAGCACGAGGCGCGGCGCATCCGGCACCTGGGCGCGAAGGCGGGCGTAGGCCTCGAGCAGGGTGCCGACGTTTTTGCGCAGGTTCAGCGTGCCCAGGAACAGGATCGTGGTGCCTCGCTGTTTTGCCTGTCGCGCCGCGACCGCGGCGGACCAGTCCGGGCGCCCCGGCGGGCACACGTGGACGCGCGACGGGGTGATGCCCAGCTCACGGGTCACCTCACCGGCCGCGTACTGAGACGACACGATAATGGCGTCCGCGCGCGCCGCGTGCGAGCGCGCCAGCCGCGGGTAGTCGCGGCGGATTTCGGCAGACATTTGTTCCGGGTGGCGCAGAAAATCCAGGTCGTGGATGGTGACCACCCGCGCGCCGTTGGTGGTGGGAATCAGCATCGGGCTCTGGCTGTGGACCACGTCGTGCTCGCCCGCGAACCACTCGATTGGCGGCCATTCCAGGCGGTTCCAGGCCCAGACCAGGGCGCGCACCGGGACTTTGACGTCCGTGATCCGGGCGGCCGGCATCTCGGACGCGAGAGCTGCCGAGGCCCGGTCCTTCCAGGAACTGGTAAAGAGCGTAACGGGGTCCCGCGGATGGCTCCCGTCGCAGAGGGCCTTGGCGAGTTCATGAACGAATTCGCCGACGCCCGTCCGCTCGCGTAGCGCCGGGCGGTAGTCCACCAGGATCCGCACGCGCAAGAGAGTACCACAAGACCAGCAAGTCCTTGTGGTTCAGTATGTTGACAGCATAAATCTCGAATGGTAGTCTTTCATGTTTTGGGGGCGGAATGAAGATTGCGGTGGTGGGGACCGGGTATGTGGGGCTCGTGCTTGGCGCCTGCCTCGCCGAGTCGGGGAACGACGTGACCTGTGTGGACAAGGACGACGCCAAAGTCCGCATGCTCAGGCGCGGCAAGGTGCCCATCTACGAACCCGGCCTGGAAGAAATGGTCAAGCGCAACAAGACCGAGGGCCGGCTGGTGTTCACCACCGAGCTGCCCAAGGCCGTGCGGACGGCCGAGGTGGTCTTCATCGCGGTCGGCACGCCGCAGGGCGAAGACGGCTCCGCCGACCTCCGGCACGTGATGGGCGTGGCGCGCGAGATTGCCCGCGCCATGAACGGCTACAAGGTCATCGTCAACAAGAGCACGGTGCCGGTCGGCACGGCGGAGAAGGTCCGCGAGGTCGTGCGGCGCGAAACCACGCATCCGTTCAGCGTGGTCAGCAACCCCGAGTTCCTCAAGCAGGGCGCGGCGGTTGACGACTTCATGAAGCCCGACCGCGTCGTGATTGGCGCCGAAGACCCGCGCGCCGTGGAGCTGATGGTGAAGCTCCACAAGCCGTTCACTCGTACCGGCGCGCCGATCATGGTAATGGACTGCGCGAGCGCCGAGCTGTCGAAGTACGCCTCGAACGCGTTCCTGGCCACCAAGATCTCGTTCATGAACGAGATTGCGAACGTGTGCGACCTGTTCGGCGCCGACGTCGATCGCGTGCGCCAGGCGGTGGGCGCCGATCGCCGCATCGGCACGTCGTTCCTGTTTCCCGGCGTCGGCTATGGCGGCAGCTGCTTTCCGAAAGACGTCAAAGCGGTCACCAAGTTCTCGGCCGACAAGAACTACGACTTCAAGATCCTGAAGGCCGTGGACGCGGTCAACGAGAGCCAGAAGCGCGTCCTCGTGAAGAAAATCGAGGCGCACTTCGGCGGCAACCTCAAGGGCAAGACCATCGCGGTGTGGGGACTGGCCTTCAAGCCCAAGACCGACGACATGCGCGAGGCGCCGTCGGTGCCGATCATCGAGGCGTTGCTGGCCAAGGGCGCCAGGATCCAGGCCTACGATCCCGAGGCGATGAAGGTCGCCAAGGGTATCTTCGGCGCCAGGATCACCTACGCCGCCAAGAACTACGAGGCGCTCAAGGGCGCCGACGCGCTGGCGGTGATCACCGAGTGGCAGGAGTTCCGCGAGCCCGACTTCGCGCGCATCAAGAAGCTGATGCGGACGCCGGTCGTGTTCGACGGCCGCAACATCTACCAGCCGGACCAGATGAAGGCGCAAGGCTTCACCTACTTCTCGATCGGACGGTAGCCATGTCTCGCGTAGTCGTCACCGGGGGCGCGGGATACATCGGCAGCCACGCGGTCCGCGCCCTCGTGGACGCGGGCCATGCGGTCGCCGTGCTCGACGACCTGTCGGCCGGCCACGAACAGTCGATCCCCGCGGGCGTGCCCCTCGTGCGCGCCGCCATCCACGATGTCGAGACCGTCCGCCGGCTGCTGGTGGAGCATCGCGCCGACGCGGTGATGCACTTCGCGGCCTGGCTCGCGGTCGGCGAGTCGGTGCGGAAGCCGATCGACTACTACCAGAACAACGTGGTCGGCACGCTGGGCGTGCTCGAGGCGATGCGCCAGGCGGGCGTGCGGCGGTTCGTGTTCTCGTCCACCTGCGCGGTCTACGGCGAGCCGTCACGCGTGCCGATTGTCGAAACCCTCGAGACGCGGCCGATCAACGCCTACGGCGAAACCAAGCTGGCGATCGAGCGCGCGCTGCCGCACTTCGAACGCGCCTACGGCCTCACGTGGATGGCGCTGCGGTATTTCAACGCCGCCGGCGCGCATCCCGACGGCAGCATCGGCGAGGATCACGCGGACGAGATCCACCTGGTCCCGCTGGCGATCCGCGCCGCCACCGGCGGCATGCCGCTGAAGGTGTTCGGCGAGGATTACCCGACGCCGGACGGCACCTGCCAGCGCGACTACATCCACGTCTGCGACCTGGCCGAGGCGCATTTGTGCGCGCTGGCCGCGCTCGAGGCCGGGGCCTCGTCATCCGCCTATAACATCGGCACCGGCACGCCGCAGTCGGTGCGCGCCGTGATCGACACGGTGAGCCGCGTCGTCGGGTCGGCGGTAGCCTGGGAGAAGGCACCCCGGCGCCCGGGCGACCCGGCGGCGCTGTACGCCGCGAGCGACCGCGCCCAGCACGAGCTGAAATGGACGCCGCGCTTCGTCGACCTCGAGGTCATCGTCCGCCACGCATGGCAGTGGCATTCGACCCATCCAAGAGGGTATACGGTGTCTGGCACCCGCTGATGGCCGCCTTTCTACGCCTCCTCCGCTACGCGACGCCCCATAAGGCGGTCATTGCCGGCGCGGCGGTGGCCATGGTCGTGTACGGGGCCGCGTCAGCGGCGCTGGTCTACCTGATCAAGCCGATCATCGACGACGTGCTGACGGCGCAGGGCGACCTGGCGTACATCACCGCGGCGATCCTGGGGGTCTACCTGCTCAAGGGCCTCGGCTCGTATTTCTCCAGCTACCTGATGGAGGGCCTCGGCCACCGCGTGGTGATGGTCGTGCGCAACCAGTTGTTCCGCCACCTGCTGGACCAGTCGGCGGCGTTTTTCGCGCGGCGCACGGCCGGGCAGTTGCTGTCGCGCATCAACAACGACGTCGGCCTGGTGCAACGCGCCGTGTCCGAGACCATCGGCGACCTGTCCCGCGAGTCGCTGACGCTGGTGGGCTCGGCGGCCCTGCTGTTCTATTACGACGCCAAGCTCGCGCTGGTGTGCATGACCGCGGCGCCGCTGGTGGTCTATCCGGTCGTCCGCCTCGGCACGCGGGTGCGCACCGTCTCGCGGTGGAGCCAGGAGGCGCAGGAACACATGTCGCACGTGGCCGGCGAGGCGTTCACCGGCCACCGCATCGTCAAGGCGTTTGGCGCCGAGGGCCGCGAGGCCGCCAAGTTCGAGCGCTCCTCGTCCACCTTGTTCCGGACCAACCTGAAGGTCACGCGCGTGCTGGCGACGCTGCCGCCGTTCATGGAATTCCTGGGCGGCATCGCCATTGTCGGCGCGCTCTGGTACGGCAGCCGGGAAATTGCCCAGGGACGGCTGACCGCGGGGGAGTTCACCTCGTTCGTGACGGCGCTGCTGCTGATGTACGGGCCGATCAAGAAGCTGTCGCGGGTGAACGCCAACCTGCAGCAGGCGATGGCGGCGTCGGAGCGCATCTTCGAGCTGCTCGACACCCACACCGAGGTCCGCGAGCGCGAGGGCGCCGCGGCGATGCCGCCGTTCACCGGCGCCATCGAGTTCAACGACGTCAGCTTCGGTTACGAGGACGGCCACGGCCGCAGCACCTTGCGCGGCGTCTCGTTCACCGTGCGCGCCGGCCAGATGGTGGCGATCGTCGGGCGCAGCGGCGCCGGCAAGACCACGCTGGTCAACCTGCTGCCGCGCTTCTACGACGTGACGGCCGGCGCCATCCTGGTGGACGGGCGGGACATCCGCGACGTCACGCTCGCCTCGCTGCGTGCGCAGATCGGCATGGTGACCCAGGAGACGGTGCTGTTCGACGACACTATCGCCGCCAACATCGCCTACGGCACGCCCGGCGCGCCGACGGCGGCGGTCGAGGCGGCGGCGCGGGCGGCCAACGCGCACGACTTCATCGCCGCCCAGCCCCACGGCTACCAGACGACGATCGGCGAGCGCGGCCAGCGGCTGTCGGGCGGGCAGCGGCAGCGGCTGGCGATTGCGCGCGCCCTGCTCAAGAACTCGCCGTTGCTGATCCTGGACGAGGCCACCTCGGCGCTCGACTCCGAATCCGAGCGCCTGGTACAGGAGGCGCTGGCCACGCTGATGATGAACCGCACGTCGTTTGTGATCGCGCATCGCCTGTCGACCGTGCAGAAGGCTGATGCGATCATTGTGCTGGAGCGCGGCCGCCTGGTGGAAATTGGCAGGCACGACGAACTGGTGACGCGGCCCAACGGAAGCTATGCCCGGCTTCACCAGATGCAGTTGCTCGAAACCCGGCCCGAGACCAAAGAGTTGAAGGGCGAACGCTTGAAGGCTGAGTCCGCCCTATGATCAAGAGCATGACCGGTTTTGCCTCCCTCACGCGAGACGATGAGCGCGGCACGATCGGGGTGACCATTCGCGCCGTGAACCACCGCTTTTTGGATCTGCAGTTGCGGCTGCCGGCGTCGCTGGCCTCGCTCGAACCGCAGGTGCGGGCGCTGGTGCAGAAGCGGCTCGCGCGCGGGCGCGTCGAGATCGCGGTCTCGCTGCAACTGCGGCAGGCCACCGCGCCGCGCATCGAGCTCAACGCCGAGTTCGCGCAGGCGCTGTCGGCCGCCATGGAGCAGGCCCGGTCGCGGGGCCTGATCACCGGCACGCTGACGCCCGGCGACCTGCTGCGCCTGCCGCAGGCCCTGACCATCCAGGAACAGATGCCCGAGTCGGGAGGCCTGGCCGAGGCGCTGGGCGCGCCGGTGGATGCGGCCCTCGACGGCGCCATCGAGCAACTCGAGACCATGCGCGTCAGGGAAGGGCAGCACCTGCGCGCCGACCTCGATGCGCGCAAGGCGCTCTTGGCGGACCTGATCGTCCGGATTGCGGCGGCCGCCAACACCGGGCGCGAGGAGCTCGAAGCGCGGCTGCTCGAGCGGGCCCGCGAGCTGGCCGGCGCGCTGCCGATCGACCAGGCGGCGCTGGCGCAGGAAGTGGTGCGCGTGGCGCAGCGTTCCGACATCAGCGAGGAGGTGACGCGCTTTCACGGTCACCTCGCGCATTGGGACGCGTTGTCCGACAGCCCTGAGCCGTGTGGCCGCAAGCTCGACTTCCTGCTGCAGGAGATGAACCGCGAGGTCAACACGATCGGGTCGAAGGCCGACGGGCTGCAGGTGTCGGAGGTCGTGATCCAGGCCAAGGCCGAACTGGAGAAGATGCGCGAGCAGGTGCAGAATGTCGAGTAGGACCCGCGGGCTGCTGTTCATCGTCTCCGCGGCCTCGGGCACCGGCAAGACGACGCTGGCCGAGCGCCTGGTGCAGATTCTCCCCAACCTGCGGATGTCGCGCTCCTACACGTCGCGGGCGGCGCGGGCCGGCGAGCGCGACGGCGTTGACTACAATTTCGTCAGCCGCGAAACCTTCGAGGCGATGATCCTCCGCCAGGAATTTCTGGAGTGGGCGGACGTGTTCGGCAACCTCTACGGGACCTCTCGCCTCGACACCGAGGGCTACCTGGCCTCCGGCCAGGACGTCGTGCTGACCATCGACGTGCAGGGCGCGGAGCAGGTCAAGGCCCAGGACATCGACCACACGCGCATCTTCGTCCTGCCGCCGTCGTTCGGGATTCTCGAGCGGCGGCTGCGCGGCCGCAGCCTCGACAGCGAGGACGCCATCCAGCGGCGGCTGTCGACGGCGCGCGCCGAGGTGTTTCATTGCACCGCCTACGACTACGTCGTGATTAATGATGAACTGGAACCCACGGTGGTGCGGATGCAGGAAATCATTGCCGCCGAGCGGTCGCGGACGCACCGCATGAAGCCGATTGCGGAAGAGATCATTCGGACGTTTCGTCCCTGAAGGTTGACCATGGCATTCATCGCACTCGGCGTGACCGGCGGCATCGGCGCCTACAAGGCGGTGGAGATCGCGCGCGGGCTCCAGAAGAACGGCCACGAGGTGGTGGCGGTGATGACCCGGGCGGCGACGCAGTTTGTCGGCCCGCTGACGTTCGAGGCCATCACCCGCCGCGAAGTGATTACCGATCAGTGGAAGGCGGGCGCCAACGCCGGCCCGGGGTCCCCACGAGGCACGCCTGCCGAGTGGGGTGGCGTCGAGCACATCTCGATCGCCTCGACCATCGACCTGCTGCTGGTGGCCCCGGCCACCGCCAACACCATCGGCAAGTTCGCAAACGGCCTCGCCGACGATTTCCTGTCGTCGCTCTACGTCGCCACCCGCGCGCCGGTGCTGATCGCACCGGCGATGAACACCAACATGTTCGAGCACCCGGCCGTGGTGAAGAACCTCGAGACACTGATGGCGCGCGGCGTGCACGTGGTGGACCCGGGCGCCGGCTACCTGGCCTGCGGATGGATTGGCAAGGGCCGCCTGGCGGAACCGGCCGACGTGGTCGCGGCGGCCGAACAGCTCTTGAATGCGAAGACCTCAGCCCTTGGCGCGCCGAAGCCGTTAGGCGAAGGCGGCACGCTCGCCGGCCGGCGTCTGCTCGTCACCGCCGGCCCGACCTTCGAAGACATTGATCCCGTTCGCTATCTCGGCAATCGATCCAGCGGGCGCATGGGCTACGCCCTCGCCGCCGAAGCCCTGCGCCGCGGCGCCGCGGTCACGCTGGTCAGCGGGCCCACGCACCTGCCGGCGCCTCACGGCGCCGGCGTGATCGCGGTGCGCAGCGCCGCCGAGATGCACACCGCGGTGATGGCGCGGGCCGCCCAACAGGATGCGGTGATCATGGCGGCGGCGGTGGCCGACTACACGCCGGCCGAGCCCGCGTCCCACAAGGTCAAGAAGAGCGACGGCGCGCTGACCATCACGCTCAACCGGACCAAGGACATTCTCGGCGACCTCGGCCGGCTGCCGTCGCGCGCCCGGGGCGTGCCGGTGCTGATTGGGTTTGCCGCCGAGACCGACGACGTGGTCGCCTACGCCCAGGGCAAGCTCGCGAAGAAGGCGGTGGACCTGGTCGTGGCCAACGACGTCTCGCGGGCCGGCGCCGGGTTCGACGTTGACACCAACGCCGTGTCGATCGTGTCGAAGGCCGGCGTCGAAGACGTGCTCCTGCAGAGCAAGAGCGCGGTGGCCGGCCGCATTCTCGACCGCGTCGAGCAGTTGCTGATTGCCGTTCCCGCGCGCAACGCCGCCGCCAAGGCCTGGCCCGATGTCACGTGAACTCGCCGAGCACCTGCGCTACTACGCGGAGTTGGGGGTTACCGGCCTGAGCCGGGATCCGAAGTGGCGCGAGCGGGCTGCTGCAACAACACCGGGTGTGGTTTCCGGCATCGCGTCCACGGAAACCACACCCGGTGTTGTCGTGGAATCCCTGGACGACATCAAGACCGAGATCGGCCCGGCCTGCATGCGCTGCAAGCTGTGCACGCTCGGACGCTCGCAGACGGTGTTCGGCGTCGGCAACCCGAAGGCGCGCCTGATGTTCGTGGGTGAGGCGCCGGGCGAAGACGAAGACAAGCGCGGCGAGCCGTTCGTGGGCCGCGCCGGGCAACTGCTGACCAAGATCATCGAAGCCATCGGCCTCTCGCGCGAGCAGGTCTACATTGCCAACGTGATCAAGTGCCGGCCGCCCGGGAACCGCAATCCCGAACCGGACGAAGTGGCGGCCTGCGAGCCGTACCTGTTCCGGCAAATCGACGTCATCAACCCTGCCGTGATCGTGCCGCTCGGCAAGTTCGCGGCGCAGTGCCTGCTGAAGACCACCGACCCGATCACACGGCTGCGCGGGCGGACCTTCGACTATCGCGGCACCACCTTGATCCCGACCTTTCATCCCGCCTACCTGCTGCGCAACCCGTCGGCGAAGCGCGAAGTGTGGGAAGACATGAAGAAGGTCCGCGCCATCCTCCAGGGCGACCTGTAGGTACCCCGTGAGCGATCGTCTCGTGTCCGTCGCGGTGCCGGTGCCCGCGCTCGGCCTGCTCACTTATCGCGTCCCTCCCGATCAGCCCATGCCCGTGCCCGGCGCGCGCGTGGTGGTGCCGCTTGGCCCGCGCCAGATCACCGGCGTCGCGGTCGGGCAGGTCAGCGCCGCCGACACCAGGTTCGCGCTGAAGGACATCGTCCAGGTGATGGACGCGGACGCGTTCGTGCCGGCGGACGTGGTCAAGCTCACGCAGTGGGTGGCCGACTACTACCTGGCCGGACCCGGCGCGACGCTCGCCGCGGCGCTGCCGCCGCACGGGTTGACCGCGCGGGTGGACCGATTCAAGACCGTGCGGGTGGTGGCGCTCACCGCGGCGGGCATGGACCGGCTGAAGGCGGACGCTACAGCAGGCGAGGTGGCGTCCGGCTTGTCGACCGACGCAGCCTCGGCGAAGGCGGTTAGCCGGACCTTGGGCAAGAAGCAACACGATGCGCTGCATATGCTGCAGGGCTCGCCCGGCGGCATGCCGGCGCCCGACCTCGCCGATCGCGGCATCGCCTCCGCCACGATCACCCAGCTGAAGGGGCTCGGCTACGTCGCGGTCCGCAACGACCGCGTCGATCGCGATCCGTTCGAGCATGCGGTCGGTGCCGAC
>CAYHCX010000025.1:0-29984 GCA_964355095.1 uncultured Acidobacterium sp. | reverse complement strand
GGTCCGCAACGACCGCGTCGATCGCGATCCGTTCGAGCATGCGGTCGGTGCCGACAAGCCGGCGCCACCACGCGCGCTGACCGGCGAACAGCAGCAGGCGATCGATCACCTGCTGCCGCTGGCGATGGCCCGGGCGTTTCACGTCGCGCTGGTGCACGGGGTGACCGGCAGCGGCAAGACCGAGGTCTACCTGCGGCTGGCCGACGCGGTGCGGCAGAGCGGGCGCGGCGTGCTGATGATGGTGCCCGAGATTGCACTGACGCCGCAGGTGGCGGCGCTGTTTCGCGCCCGCTTCGGCGCCGCGGTGGCGATCCAGCACAGCGGCCTGTCGGACGGCGAGCGGCACGACCAGTGGCATCGCATCCGCCGCGGCGACGTCAACGTCGTGATCGGCACGCGCTCGGCGGTGTTCGCGCCGCTGGCCAACCCCGGCCTGATCATCGTCGACGAAGAGCACGACACCTCGTACAAGCAGGACGAGACGCCGCGCTACAACGGCCGCGATGTCGCCATCATGCGCGGCAAGTTCGCCGCCGCGCTGGTCGTCATCGGCTCGGCGACGCCGACGCTCGAGTCCTACGCCAACGCGCTGGCCGGGCGCTACTCGCTCGTCACCCTCAACCGCCGCGTGCTCGACCGGCCGATGGCGCGGGTGCAGGTGATCAACATGCGCGACGAGATCGCGGCCGCCGGCACCGAGGTGGTGTTGAGCCGGGCGCTGCACGAGGCGATCCAGGCGCGGCTGGACCAGGGGCAGCAGTCGCTGATCCTCCTCAACCGGCGGGGATTTGCCAACTCGGTGCTGTGCCGGCAATGCGGCGCGAGCCTGGAGTGCCCCAACTGCAGCGTGACGCTGACCGTGCACACGAGTGAGGGCCTGCCGAGCCGAAGCGCGGAGCGCGAAGGCTGGCGGGCGCGCTGCCACTACTGCAACTTCACCCGGATGGTGCCGAAGGTGTGCGAGAAATGCGCCGCGCCCTACATGGAGCGCATCGGTTTCGGCACCGAGCGCGTCGAAGCTGAGATTCGCGCCGCGTTCCCGAAGGCGAGGGTGGCGCGCGTCGATCGCGACACCGTGCGCCGGAAGGGCAGTCTCGTTGAGATCCTGGACCGCGTGGCGAGCCGCGAAGTGGACGTGCTGATTGGCACGCAGATGATCGCGAAGGGCCACGACTTTCCGGAGGTCACGCTGGTCGGCGTGATCTCCGCCGACGTCGGCCTCGGGCTCGCCGACTTCCGCTCGGCCGAACGCACGTTCCAGCTGCTCACGCAGGTGGCCGGCCGCGCCGGCCGCGGCGAGCGGCCCGGGCAGGCCATCATCCAGTCGCTGGTGCCCGAGCACTACAGCGTGCGGCTGGCCTGCGACCAGGACTACCGCGCCTTCTACGAGAAGGAAGTCGAGTTCCGCCGGGCCATGCGCTACCCGCCGCAAGTGGCGATGGTCAACGTCGTGGTGCGCGGCAAGACGTTCGCGGAGGCGATGGCCGGCGCGCACGACCTGGCCGAGGCGACCAAGGGCGGACGCGGCTTCGTGGTGCTCGGCCCGGCGCCGGCGCCGCTGACGAAGTTGCGCGGCGAACACCGCGCCCAGTTCTTTCTGAAGGGGACGAGCCGCAAGGCGATGCGCGAGGCGCTGCAGCTCGCGCTATCGCGAAGGCCCGAACTGGCCAAGCGCCTCTCGGTGGATGTCGATCCGCTGTCGATGCTGTGATGGGCTTGGGGCTTGGGGCTTGGGGCTTGGGACTTGGGGCTTGGGACTTGGGGTCATGTCGTTCTCAAGCCTCAAGCCTCAAGCCCCAAGCCCCAAGCCCCAAGCCTCAAGGAGCGCCGATGAACGGACCGATCGGCGCGGGCGTAAAGCACACGATCAGTATGATGAGCGCCACCGCCGCGAGGATCAGGCGGACGCGGTCCAGCGGCTCGTCTTCATCGAGCGTTGGCGGGTGCCGCGGCCCCATCATCACGATCATCGCGACCAGCAGCACCGTCCACGCGATCCAGCTGGACGACACGAACGTCAGCCCGATCGCGACGCCGATCATCACAATGGTGATGGCGGTGGAGCGGCGGCCGAACACGGCATATGCGATGTGCCCGCCGTCGAGCTGCGCGATCGGGAACAGGTTGAGCGCCGTCGCCAGCAGGCCGAACCACGCCGCGAACGCCATCGGATGCATGTTGATCGAGTAGCCGTCGGCCACCTCGCCCCACACGATCCACGCCGCGAAGCGGAAGAGCAGCGGCTCGCCGAGTTCCATCAGCTGCGAGGCGTCGTCGGGGAGCCGGTCAACCCGCGACAGCCATAATCCGAGAAAGAGTGCCGGCACGGCCACCACGAACCCGGCGAGCGGGCCGGCAATGCCGATGTCGAAGAGCGCGATCTTGTCGGGGATGCGCGATCGGATCCGGATGAAGGCGCCGAGGGTGCCGGTCAGTGGCAGCGGCGCCGGCAGGAAGTAGGGGCGCGTCGCCTCGACGCCGTAGCGGAGGCATGCGAAGTAGTGCCCCATCTCGTGGCAGCCGAGAATCGCCAGGATGGTCAGGCTGTACCAGAGCCCGCGCACGTAGAACATCGGGTCGGCGAAGATCCCCTGCACCGATTGCGTGTCCGGCGGCGCCTGGTTCACTGACGCGAGGTCAACGGTGAAGCTGAAGTAGTGACAGCCGCCGACGACCGTTGTCGAAACCAGCGTGAGGCCGAGCAGGACCAGTTGCACCCACAGCCGGCCGTGGTTCGGAGGCTGGGGAGGGGGCACGTAAACCGGTACGAAGTCGTCGTACCGATGGTTCGGATCCGGAATGGGCAGAGACGAGGGACCGTCAGGTCCCGAGGGCGGGTACACGGGCCGTTAACCGATGTTCTGCAGTTCCTTGCCGGGCTTGAAGCGGATGGTCCGGCCGGGAGGAATGCGTACTTCCTTGCCCGTACGGGGATTGCGGCCAATCCCGCGCTTTCGGGGTTTCACCTGAAACACGCCAAACCCCCGCAGCTCAATGCGTTCCCCGCGCTGCATCGAATGACGCATTGCTTCGAACACGGCATCGACTGCCAGCTCGGCCTTCACCTTGGTGACGTCTGCCACCCGAGAGACCTCGTTCACGATGTCGACCTTGATCATGCGCTCTGGTCGCTCCTCGATCAGTGTAAATAGCTTAAATCAGGGCACTTACGCTGTCAAACGGATAAGTGCTTTGTCTGGATGTATTTATCGGTAGTTCCGTGCAGACGCTGTAGGGGAGTTTCCACCGCAAGCCCTTTTATACCTGTAAGATAGAGGAAATCGTGTCGCAGAAACATCTGTCCCAGGTCGTGTTGGTCGGCCGGCCCAACGTCGGTAAGTCAACGCTGTTCAACCGGCTGAGCGGCGCCCGCCGATCGATCGTGACAGCGATTCCCGGGACGACCCGCGACGTGATCACCCATCCGGTGGTTTGGGGAGATGCCCGGTTTGACCTGACCGACACCGGCGGCCTGTTCGGCGCCAGCGAGGATCCGCTCCATGAGCTGGTGGTCGAGCGCGGGCAGCGGGCCCTCAAGACCGCCGACCTCATTGTGTTCGTGGTGGATGGCCGTGAGGGCTTAATCCCCGGCGACCAGGAAATTGCCGCCGCCACGCGCGAGGCCGGCGTCCCCGTGATCCTGGCGATCAACAAGATGGACGATCGCCGCGCCCGCGACGGCGCGCTCGAGCTGTATCGCATGGGCTTTGATTCGGTGGTCGAGATCAGCGCGGAACACGGACAGGCCGTGGGCGATCTGCTGGACGCGATCCTCGCGATGATCCCGCAAGCCCGCGTGCCCGCCGCCGCGCCGGGCGATGGCGGCGAGGACGAGGAGGAGCCGGAGCCGGTCGACGGCGCGAAAGACGAGACCGCCATCGCGATTGTGGGGCGTCCGAACGCGGGCAAGTCGTCGCTGGTTAATCGCCTGCTGCGCGAAGAGCGCATGATCGTCTCCGAAGTGCCGGGCACCACGCGCGATTCCGTGGACTCGTTGCTGATGTGGCATCGCCGCCAGTTCCGCATCGTTGACACCGCCGGCATCCGCAAGCCCGGCAAGGTCTCGAAGTCGGGCCAGGTCGAGACGGTGAGCGTGATGCTCGCGCGCCGCGCCATCGAACGTGCCGACGTCGTCGTGCTCGTGATTGACGCCACGCTGGGCCCGACCGATCAGGACGGCGCGATTGCCGGCGCGGCGAAGGACGCCGGCCGCGGCATCATCGTCGCCGCCAACAAGTGGGATCTGATGAAAGAGCAGGGGCAGGACGCCGCGAAGAAGTGGGACGAGAACCTGCGGTACCAGTTGAAGTTCCTCGACTTCGCGCCAATTGTGCACATCTCCGCCGTCACCGGCGAGCGCACGCCGAAGCTGATCGAGATGGTTGACAAGGTCCATGCCGCCACACGCAAGCGCGTGCCGACCGGAGAGCTCAACCGCTTCATCCACAAGATCACGACGGCGTCGCCGCCGGTCGCGGCTGGCAACCGCAACGTCCGCGTCATGTATGCGGCACAGGCCGCGGTCGCGCCGCCGACGTTCGTGCTGTTCACGAACACCGTCACCAAACTTCACTTCTCGTACGAGCGCTTTCTCGAGAACCGGCTGCGCGAAGCCTTCGGCTTTGACGGCACGCCGATCCGCATCCAGATTCGCGGCCGCGCCGATCAGCGCGGCGACAAGCGCAAGACGGCGAGCGAGCGCGCACCGGAGCGGCGCAGCCCGGTCAGGAAGGGGCCGGGGTCGAAGCGGACGACGCACCAGCGCGAGAAGGTGGCGGCCCACCAGCGAAAAGCCGCGGCCAACAAGTCCGCCTGGGACAAGTCCCCCTCCGCGCAAGGCGCTTCCGCCTTTGCCAAGGCTACGGCGGACAAGTCGGGGGACAGGCCCGCGAAGGGACGCGTCAAGGGGAAGGGCAAGCCCGGCTCGTCCAGGGCGAAGTCACACGCCAGGAAACCGCCCGTCCTGTCTAACAAGGCGCGCGCGAAGCGCGGCCCGAAGCGGTCGGGACGCTAAAGTCCGCGTGCTATACTCCGCGGTGGACACTGCCTCGATGGCTGCACCCAAGCGCGAGCTATTCAAGGCTGCGGAAGTCTGCGAAGTGGTGCAGGTTCAGCCCTACGTTTTGCGATCCTGGGAAGCCGAGTTCCCGCAAATCGGCCAGGCACCTGCCGGCGGCGGCCCGCGCCTATATCGCCGATCGGACGTCGAGCTGGTGCTGCGCATCAAGCAGCTCGTGTTCGATGAAGGCCTGACGCTGTCGGGCGCCCGCAGGCGGCTGGGCGAGGACAACGAGACGCCGGGCAACGGCGCGGCCGTGCTGGTGGACGATGTCCTCGGCGGCGACCGCGTGAGGGATCGGCTGAGGCACGTGAAGACCGGACTGCAATCGATCCTGCGGCTGCTCGCGAAAGACGGCGTGGAGGCCGCGGAACTGGAACTGGTGCCGCCTCCGGCCGCCAAGAAGAAGGCGCTGGCGAAAGCCGCGAAGAGAAAATAGAATCGTAGGATTCAATAGACTTAGAAGCCGTGGCGACAAACCTTTAGGTTTGTCGATTTACCCCTGAAGTCCGTCGGCGCAAGTCTGGACGGGATGTAGCGTAGCCTGGTAGCGCGCCTGCTTGGGGTGCAGGAGGTCCCGAGTTCGAATCTCGGCATCCCGACCAACCTCCGCTCAGGTTTCATGATCGAGCAAACCTGAGCTACGGTTGGCAGGCCAACCTTCGCCCGGACTGCTTGTCCACCGAAGCGACGAAGTCGCGTAGGTGGAAGCTACGGCTGGCGAGCCAACTTTCACCCACGGCTTGCAAAGAGATTGCAACGGGAGCGCATTCCTCTGCGTCTGTCGGTGAACAAAAGGCGAAGTGCGGCCTTTTATCATCTCGAACCCAATGCCGATATACTTATTTTAGGTGGCGCGAAGCTCTAAGGGACTGATGAGGATGAAGGGGGGCGGCCAGGTGACCGCGACCTCAGTCCCAAACAGTCCGCTCAACATCGGTGCCGATGGCGGGATCAGCATCGATTTTGGCCGGATAAAAGCGCCAGACCGGATTTACGACGCTGACGTCAGTTGGATCGTCCGAGGGAACGGCTTCGTGAGTATGTTTTTCGCGAAGCGCTCCGTTGATGATCCTGCCACTCTCGAGTCGAGGGTTGAGCTGAAATATGCGCCTGAAGCATTCGTAAATCACCTTTGGGGGAACTCAAGGGAGTTTCACGGCGCCCTTAAGGAGCACCTCGCGACGTGGCCAACTGATCCGAACTTGGTCGCTGTCGATGGTCGAACGCTCCGATTCGTTGGCAAGAGCCATTCGGAGTGGGTGAATTTCGACATCATCGCGCGTGCCGGTAGCCACGGAACGATTGATTTTTACTATCTGCCACCGTTCGGTGTTTCTCAGTTGATGCAGCGTCACAGCGTGAATCAGCTTGCGGTCGTTCCCGTTGTTCGCGTGATGTTGACGATTCATGAGATCGATCGGCTTCTCGATGCCGCCGCGGCTGTCGCGGAAGAAGCGAAAAAGTATCTGCCGGCGGAGATGTTGAAATGACAACCACTGATTCGATCTTCGATACCGACGAGCGTACAAACGACGTCTTCTCTCGATCGGTTGAGCCACCGCTGGTGCAGACTGGATCGGTCGTCGGCGGCGCAGCGGCAACCCTTCAATCGGTGGTCGGATCAACCGTCGTGGCTGCAACCCTGGTGCTCTATGCGACGGGTTTGTGCGTTACCGCTGCTTCGAGCCCCGCGCTCACGAGTTCTGTGATCAACATCGACGCGACGAGTCGTCCAGGTTTACCCGGCTGGTGGAGTCATGTCCAAAAGCGGCTGACGCAGCTCCAGGAAATGCTTCCGGGGTGGGAAGGAAGCGGTCAGCCTATCTCCGCCAATTCGGTTACAGCTCTGTTGTCCTTCCTGGAGACCGCAGCGTCAAGCCGGACACCCAGGCCCGCCGTTGTACCGCTATTGGATGGCGGAGTGCGGGCTGAATGGCACACGGGTGGTCTCGATATTGAGGTTTCGGCGAGTCGCGAGGGCGAGGTTGTGACCTACGTGGCCAGCCTGGAAGGCGACGAGATCGAGGAGTCGGTTTCGCCTGACTCAGAACTCGACGGTTGGATCGACCATCTCCTGACCCCTACCAACGCGTAGACGATGACGGAGGGACCGGCTGACGACCCGTCGGTCCTCGATGACCACGAACTGTGGCGTCGTGTTCCGGCCTTCTGGGTTGTCTACGACGACAATAGGAAGCAGTATCGGCCCACGAGCGCTGCGTTCCAAAACTCCACCGGCTCCAATGACATGTCAGTGATCCTCGGGACTGACCACGGCAACCCCGAGGGCGCTGTTTCATCGCCGAATCTCTCCACCCACTCACTGGCGAGTGTAAGCGCAAGATTCGCGCGAGGCTGTCACCAGACGCTATCGCGATCCCCCGAGCCTGGCGAACCTCACCATGGCCACGTCACCGGTGCTAAGACTCGCTCGATCTCGCGAAAGTTCGCCGCTGAGAGCGAGTGGAGAGTCTTGCGCGCTCCCGGTGCTGAGTAAGGCCACCTGCCGGCCGCCGATTTTGAACCCGCGATCGGCATTCGGATGCATTCCTCGTTGCAAGACACGTCTAGAACGTCATAATGGAGGCGTAATGTCCGGGCACGACCTGCTTGACGCGATCGGCGCTGGCTTTGCCCGTCTGGTGGAGCTTGCGCCAAATCTCGACCAGGCAACCACTCCCGTTGATCACGACGACAGCGGCGATTGGACCCTGGTAGGCGACGACTTGCGCGATGCTATGAATCGGGAAGCCGAACGGCACCCAGATGCCCGTGGGCTCGAAGCGCAACCGCAATAGACTTCCGGCGGGCTCGCCGGATGTCCGCGTCGTGCAACAGACTCACCAGGAGTTCCGGGCGGGGCCGCTTCCCGACCCAGAAAATCTGGCCCGCTTTGACCAAGTCGTCCTAGGCCTCGCCAATCGCGTCGTTCCTCTATCGCCGAGTTACCGGGCGCTGACAATTCGCAAAGTGTGAACTAGTCATGCGCAAGAAACTCGAGCGGATTTGGACTCAGCAGCTTCAGGCCCTGCCCGAATCGGGAATGGGGTACCAACGCGTGGACATCGTCATGGCAGACGGGCGCGAGTTGAAGGACGCCATTGTGTTCAACGCCGAGGAAGTTGAATTGCCAGAGGAGTTTCTGCAGGTCGATATTTCTGATATTCGACTCCACCCGTCGCCCTCGTGGCCCGATTGATCTGTGGTTCTGCGTAATCTGCGCAATCTGCGGCTGGACGTGTCTGCAAAATCTCTTCTTCAAACCTGTGTCATCGGCGTTGCCGCGACCGTGGCGATGTTTCCGCCGGCGGCGCCCACCGTCGAGCGATTCTACGCGCGCGGGCTGTATCCGATCCTGCAGTGGAATCTCACCGCGTTGTCGAATCGCGCCGGCCTGGCGCTGTTCGACATCACGCTGATCGGCGTCGGGCTAATTGCGCTGAGCGGATGGATCTACTGGTTTCGCCGTGCCCGCAAGGAGCGATCGATCAGGCCGATTGGCCGCGGCCTGTTCGCGACAGTCACCGCCGCGTCGGTCTTGTACTTGTGGTTCTTGATCGCGTGGGGATTCAACTACGCGCGCACGCCGATCGAGTCGGTGGTGCCGTACGACGAGGCGCGCGTCACCCCGCTGGCGGTACGCCTGCTGGCGGAGCACGCCGTGCGCGAGGCCAATCGCACCCACGCCGCCGGGCACGCGGCGGGCTTCCCGGCGATCCACGAGTCGCCGCAGCAGTTGATCGACGCGCTGCATGCCGTCGAGCGCGAGTTCGGGCGTCCGCGCCCTACGATCGTGTCGCATCCCAAGACGTCGATCCTGTCGCCGTTCTATCGCGCCGCGGGCGTCAGCGGCCAGCTCGGGCCGTTCTTTCTCGAAACGTTGCTCAATCCTGATCTGACGGGCCCCGAGCGGCCGTCGGTGCTCGCCCACGAGTGGGCGCACCTGTCGGGGTGGGCGCCGGAATCCGAAGCCAGCTTCGTCGGGTATCTCACGGCGCTGCGCGCCGGGCCGGCGGCTGAATACAGCGCCTGGCTTGACCTCGTGTCGGAGGCCAGCAACCAGTTGCAGCCCGTGACCCAACGTCTCGTGTTGGAGAAGCTCGAGGCCGGCCCGCGGCGCGACCAGGCCGCCATTCGCGAACGGTTGAAGGCGCTGGTGCGACCCGTGGAGCGGGCGGCGTGGTCCACCTACGATCAGATGCTGAAGTCGCAAGGCGTCGAGGAAGGTGTGCAAAGCTACAGTCGTGTGATCCAGTTGTTGATCGGGACTGATGTCTTGAAGGTCCCAAGCCCCGAGCCCCCCACCTCCGCCCAGGCTACGGTGGGCAGGCAAGCCCCAAGCCCATGATCACCAGCGTTTTGAAGGTCGACCCGGCGCAACCTGATCCGGCCGTCATCGCCGAAGCGGCCGAAGCCTTGCGCGCCGGCAAACTGGTCGCGTTCCCCACGGAGACCGTCTATGGGCTCGGTGCCAACGCGCTCGATCCCGCGGCGGTGGCGAGAGTCTTCGAGGCCAAGGGCCGCCCGGCCACCGATCCCCTGATTGTCCACATCGCGCACATCGGACAGCTCTCCACCTGCGCGTCGCGGATTCCGCCCGCCGCCCGGAAGCTCGGGCTCGCGTTCTGGGCCGGCCCGCTGACGATCATCCTGCCGAAGAAGCCCGTGGTCCCCGACAGCGTGACCGCCGGCCTGCCCAGCGTGGCGCTCAGGGTGCCGTCGCATCGGGTGGCGCGGGCGCTGCTGGAGATGGCCGGCGTGCCGGTGGCGGCGCCGAGCGCGAATCGGTTCTCGCGACCGAGTCCGACCACCGCGCAGCACGTGCTGGCCGATCTCGACGGTCGCGTCGATGTCATCCTCGATGCCGGGCCCACTGACATCGGCATCGAGTCCACCATCGTGGACTTCACCGTGGACCCGCCCGTGATGCGCCGGCCGGGCGGGCTGACGCTCGAGCAGATTCGGGCCGTGGTGCCGGAGGTCGTCGTGATCGAACAGCGGGGGAGCGCGGAGGCGGCCCAACTGGCGCCGGGCCAACTGACCCGGCACTACGCGCCGCGCGCCGCCCTCACCTTGTTCGAGGGGCTTTCAGATGCGGTGATCGCGGGCGTGAGCGCGGAGGTTCGCTCCCTGACGGCCCAAGGCCATCGCGTGGGCATCCTGGCGCCAGCGGAGGACCTGTCGGCACTGGCGCCAGTGCTGGCGCCGGTGGCCGCCGTTGGCCGCGTGGAGATGCGCCCGTATGGATCGCGGTCCGATCCCGCCCGGGCGGCCCGCGAGTTGTTCGCCGCCCTGCGGGATCTGGACGGCACGGGCGTTGAGGTCATCCTGGCCACGGCCATAGGCACGGCCGGGTTGGGGTTGGCCGTCCGCGACCGCCTGATCCG
The DNA here is from genome assembly GCA_964355095.1 of uncultured Acidobacterium sp. Lineage (GTDB taxonomy): Bacteria > Acidobacteriota > Vicinamibacteria > Vicinamibacterales > UBA2999 > 12-FULL-67-14b. Next base: position 19,535 of record CAYHCX010000025.1, on the reverse strand, counting down.
GGCTGCCAACGGCCGGGTTCGGCAATGCTGATGGGTTTGAACAGTTATTCAGATGTAATGATATCGGCAGTAACACCGTATTACAGCGCGACAGTTGGTGTTATCATGCGCAGCTATTCGGGGGGATGGCTCTATGAGTCCAGACGGCATGGCGGAAGCTTCGGGTCTTCAACCCGGAACATCGCGACGTAATTTCATCAAGGGCGTGATCGCCGCGGGCGCAACTGTTTCCGCGTCTGCCTACTTATTCCGCACCACCATCCAGGGCCAGAACGATGGCATGGCCGGGGCGGTCGAGCGCCTCATCACACTCGACGTCAACGGCCAACAGCGCCGCGTCGATGTGCTGAAGAATGAGACGCTCGCCATGACGCTGCGCTACAAGCTCGGTCTCACCGGCACCAAGCTGGGCTGCGACCGCTCCGAGTGCGGCGCGTGCACGGTGATCGTGGACGATGTGCCGCGGTATGCGTGTTCGGTGTTGACGCATAGCGTGCGCGGCAAGAAGATCGTGAGCATCGAAGGTCTCGCCAAGCCCGATGGCACGCTGCACCCGGTGCAGCAGGCCGTGGTCGAAGGCCAGGGTTTCCAGTGCGCTTTCTGCATGCCTGGCTTCGTCATGGCCACGGTCGGCTTCCTCAAGACCAATCCCAGCCCGACGCGCGAGCAACTGGCGCACGGGATTTCCGGCAACCTGTGCCGGTGCGCCGACTACAACAAGATTCTCGACGTCATGATGGTGGCCGCCGACAAGTCGAGGGGGGCGTAAACCATGGCCGAACAGCAGAAGCCGGTCGCGCCGGCGAAACCCGTCGAACCGCCCAAGAAACTCGAGTTCAAGCTCCTGGGCCACAACTACGTCACGCCTGATCTGGTGGCCAAGGTCACCGGCAAGGCGCGCTACGCCGAAGACTTCCGTGCCGACGGCATGGTGTTCATCAAGCTGATGCCGAGTCCGCGTCCGCACGCGAGGGTCGTGAGCATCGACGCCTCGGCCGCGCTCGCCATGCCTGGCGTTCACGGCATTCTCACCGCCAAGGATCTGCCGGCGGCACCGGCGCCGCCCGGCCCGCCGCCAGCAGCTGCCGCTGCGGCTCGTCCGGCCGGCACGCCGCCTGGACAACCGGCTGGCACGCCGCCCCCGCAGGCCGCCGCGCCTGCCAGTGGTGGTGCGCCCGCTGCGCCCGCACCCGCGGCGGGGGCCGCGCCGCCGGTCGCCGCGCCGGCGCCGCCGCCGATGCCGCCTGAATACGCGCTCACCGACGAGCCGGTCTACGAAGGCGAGCCGATCCTCGCGATTGCCGCCGACAGCGAAGAGCTCGCGGCCGAAGCCATCGACAAGATCGTCGTCGAGTTCGAGCCGCTGCCGTTCGTGATCGATCCGCTCGAGGGCATGCGCCCCGGAACGCCCAACGGACGCACGCAGGGCAACGTCTTCGTCGGTCCCAGCATGAAGACGGTGAAGTGGACCGCCGCCGACATGGCGATGGTTGATGCCGGCAAGTTCCCGTCCGGCGCCGAGGCCACCGAGACCGCGGTCTTCGGCGATGTCGAGAAGGGCTTCCAGGAAGCCGATCTCATCGTCGAGCGCGACATGTACCAACAGACCACGACCCACCAGCCGCTCGAATCGCGGTCGGCCATGGCGTACTGGCAGAACGGCAAGTGCCACGTGCATGTGTCGACGCAGAGCCTGGCGCGCACGGTCGCGGCGGTCGCGGGCTGGGTCGGCGTCAAGCCGGACGAGCTCGTGCTGATCAGCGAGTACACGGGCGGCGGCTTCGGCAGCAAGATTCCGGGCGCGCAGAGCATTGCGATTCCGGCGCTGATGTCGAAGAAGCTCAACGGCCGCCCGGTGATGATGCGCATCTCGCGCGCGGAAGAGACCTACATCGGCCGTGTCCGCCCCGGTTATCAGGGCTGGATCAAGATGGGCTTCAAGAAGGACGGCCGCGTCACCGCGATCGACACCTTTATTGTCGAGGCCAGCGGCCCGTACCGCCGTCAGGGCGATCACTCGACCACCGCGAACCTCGGTTCGTTGTTGTTCCAGGCGCCGAACATGCGCTTCCGCGGCCTCTCGGTGGCGACCAATACGCCCCCGCCCACCTCGCAGCGCGCGCCAGGCGGGCTGCAGGCATCGGTCTGGTTCGAGCCGCTGGTGCATGAAGCCGCGAAGAAGCTCGGCATCGATCAGGTGGCGATTCGAAAGCTGAACGCGCCCGAAGGACAGGCCTTGTTCGGACTGGTTCCGCTGAACACGCCGCCGGGACGTCCGCGCAATAAGCTGACCAGCTGCTTCGTCAAAGAGTGCCTCGATCAGGGCGCCGAGCTGTTTGGTTGGGAAGCGCGCAAGGCCAACAGCGGCAAGCGCACGGGCAGCAAGGTGCGCGGCATCGGCGTCGGGACTGGTGCCTATACCGCCGGTTCAATCGGTGTCGATGGCCTCTGCGTCCTGCGGCCTGACGGCAAGCTGGAAATTCACCAGGGCATCGGCAACCTCGGCACGCACTCGGTGATCGACACGGCGCGCGTCATCGCCGAAGTGGCGAATGTGCCGTGGGAAAACTGCGAAGTGATCTGGGGCAACACCTCGAAGGGTCTGCCGTGGTCATCCATCCAGGCCGGCAGCCAGACGACGTATGCGCACACCCGCGCCAACTTTGCCACGGGCACGGACCTCAAGAAGAAGCTGACCGAGATTGCCGCCAAGGACTTCGGCGGCACCGCCGATCAGTACGACACCAACGCACAGGGCGTCATCCGCAAGGGCGGCGGCCTGCGGCTGACCTGGGCCAAGGCCGCCGAACGCGCGATCGCGCTCGGCGGGATCTACGACGGCTCGGAAGTGCCGAAGGAGCTGAACGCCATGACCAAGGCGGCGGCGGCGGCGCACAAGGGGCGCGGGTTGATGGGCGTCGCACGCGACAACCTGCCGCGCGACGGCCAGACTTACGGCTTCATGGCGGCGTTTGCCGAAGTCGAGGTCGACGTTGAAACCGGCGCCTGGACCATCGTTGATTTCGCGGGCGTCGCCGACGTCGGAACGGTGATTCACCCGAACTCGCTTGGCGGCCAGATCAATGGCGGCAGTCTCCAGGGCATCGGTCACATTCGCAGCCAGAAGCTGGTCTACGACCCGCACTACGGCGCCGGCCTCTCGACGCGGTTGCATCACAACAAGCCGCCGACGATCCTCGATGTCCCCATCAACGCCAAGTGGGGCGCCGTTGGGTTACCGGACCCGACCAACCCGGTCGGCGCCAAGGGCATCGGCGAGCCTTCAACCGTGGCGGCAGCCGGCGCGGTGCTGGCGGCGCTGGCCGACGCGGTCGGTGACGACATCATCCGGCGCACACCGGTGCAGCCGGAACACATTGCCGCGGCGCTGGCCAATGGCCGCAAGCCGATGATGGCCAACCCGCTTCAGGCGTTCATCTAGGGGAGACTGAACAATGCCACCGATTCGCGACGTAATGCCGGCATTCGAGCTCTTCCAACCCGCAAGTGTTGGAGATGCGCTCGGGATCCTCGACCGCCATGGCGCCGATGCCTGGGTCATGGCCGGCGGAATGGACACCTTCGACTGGTTGAAGGACCGCATCAAGAAGCCCCGGGTCGTCGTTGACCTCGGCATGGTCGACGAGCTGCGCGGGATCAAGGACGCCTCCGGCGGCCTCGAGATCGGCGCGATGACCACCCTCACAACCGTCGCCAACAACCCCCTCGTCAAGGAGCGCTTCCCGCTCCTCGCCGAGGCGGCGTTGATTGTCGCCTCGCCGCAGATTCGCAACCAGGGCACCGTCGGTGGCAACGTGTCGCAGGACGCGCGCTGCTGGTACTACCGCGCCGGCTGGCCCTGCTATCGCGCCGGCGGCAACATCTGCTACGCCGACACGCCGACCTCAGTGAACCGCGAGCACGCGATCTTCAACGCCGATCGCTGCGTCGCGGTGAACCCGTCCGACACGGCGCCGGCGCTGATCGCGCTCGACGCCGAGTTCGTGATCAAGCGCGGCTCCGCCGAGCGCGTGGTGCCGGCCCGCGAGTTCTTCGTCGGCCCCGGCATCGACATCACCAGGCTCACTGTGCTGCAGCCGGGCGACCTGCTCACGGCGATTCGCATCCCGGCCACCTGGGCGGGCAAGGCGCACTACTTCGAGAAGGTGCGCGATCGCCAGGTGTGGGACTTCGCGCTGGTCAACATTGCCGCCTCGCTGAACATGTCGGGTTCGACCATCAGTGACGCGCGCCTGGTGGTGAACGGCGTCGCCGCCGAGCCGTACCGGCTCGATGCGGTGGAAGCCGCCATCAAGGGGAAGCCACGCGACAAGGCCACCGCCGACCTGGCGGCCGACCTCGCCGTGCGGGGCGCGGCGCCGCTGCGGCACAACGCCTACAAGATTCCGCTGGTCAAGGCGTTGGTCAAGCGCGCCATTCGTGGAGAGGCTGAATGGGCAACCTCGTAAGCTGGGCGCGCAGCCCATGGGGTGATTCAGTTCTCACCCATGTCTCATGGGATCTGTTCTGGGCGGCGCTCGTGGGCGGCCTGTTGTTTCTGCTCGCGCACGGTGGCTACATGCTGTTCTCGCAGCACCGCAAGCGCGAATCGTCGGAAGTGGATCGCATGGAGGCCGAGCACAAGGGCCTCCCTGCGAACATCATGCGCCACAGCTTCGTGTCGCGGGTGTTTCACTGGGTGATGGCGTTCAGCATGCTGGCACTGCTGTTCACGGCCTTCCTGCCGATTGTCGGCGTCAGGTTCGCCTGGGTGTATTGGCACTGGATGGCCGGCATCCTGCTCACCGCCTCGGTCATGTTCCACATCGTCCACGCCACGTTGGTCCTCGACTTCTGGTCGATCTGGGTGGGGCCGAAAGACATCCCGGAATTCAAGGCCGAGATGCTGCGTGAAGTGGGCATTGACGCGCCGGGTCCGAAGTCGGGCAAGTACCCGCTCGGTAACCGGCTGTATCACCTGGCCGTGCTCGTGGCCGGCCTCGCGGTGATTGCCTCCGGCATCCTGATGATGTGGCGCGTGCGCACCGGTATTGTCGAGCGCAATCCTTACATCCTGACCGACGCGACGTGGGGCATCACCTACGTCGTGCATGGCTTGATGGGCGTCGGCTTTGTCGGCCTCGTCATCGCCCACATCTACTTCGCGCTGCGCCCCGAGAAGCTGTGGGTCACCAAGGCGATGATCTTCGGCACCATCACGCGCCGCCAGTACCTCGAGCACCACGATCCCGAACGCTGGGTGGCCGGGAAGTCCGGTACCAATTGAGTTCAGGAATCCTGACGCCTGAGCAGGCCCGCGAAGAGCTGGCCCGACGCGCCGACGCGATTGAAGGTGGCTACGAACTGATGCTCGCCTACGCGGCCCAGGGCCTGGCCACGGACCAGGGGGCCGCCAACAGCGGGCAGCTCCGCGATCATCTGACGCGGTTCGACAGCGCGCTAACGGGACTGGCCGACGCCTATCGCACCTGCGCGAAGGCCATCGGTGTGGGCCCGCAAGACGCCCTCGACGCCTTCCTGGAAGTGCTGTCACGCGACGCCGCGGCCACGCAGGCCGTCATGCGCCTACTGCTCGGCCAGCCCGGCATCAGTTCGCAGATGGTTGACAACGTGAATGCATCCATTCACGTCCGCGCGCTCCTCACCGACGTGTTCGTCGTCGACGAGATCCTGAAAGCGCCGAAATAACAACACCGGGTGTGGTTTTCCCCTGATTACTCAGGAAAACCACACCCGGTGTTGTATCAAATCCGCCACCGAATCAATCAAATGCGTGTGCGGGGCGCGCTCCAGGGCTTCGCGGCTGTGCGCGCCTGACAGCACGCCGATGTTCCATCCGACACCGGCGCGCGAGCCGGCGTCCAGGTCCAGCGTCGTGTCGCCGATGGCGGCCACGGTCGCGGCATCGGCCACGCCCAGCGTCGACATGGTGCGATGGATCAGATCAGGGGCCGGCCGCCCATGCTCGACGTCGTCGCCGCAGACGATGGCGTCGGCGACGCCCGAGGACCACTTCAGCTTCGAGAGGAGCAAGGTGGTGATGTCGCGGTCGAACCCCGTCGTCAGCGCCACCTTGATGCCCCGCGCGCGCAGCTCACCAAACACCTCGTCGGCGCCGGCAATGGGCCGCACGCCATCCGCCTCGTATCGGGCGGCGAGCGCGGCGCGGAAGGCCGCATAGACCCGGTCGGCCTCTTCGGCCTGACACGGTCCGGCTGCGACGAAGTGCCGGATCGCCTGTCGCTTCGACGCTCCGCGCACGGCGTTGATCTGTTCGGGTGTGACGCTGATGCCATGGGCGGCGAGCGCCGCCGCGAAGGCCGCCGGAACCTGGCCGCGGTCTTCGATCGTGGTACCGGCCATGTCGAACACGACGAGGACGGGTCGGCTCACGATGTGGCGTCCGCCTTTAGGCGGACCAAATCCGGCATCACGAACGAGTGGCGCGCCAGCTCCGACATCAACAGCTCCTTCGAAAGTGTCGAACAGCTCGTCGTCGGTCATGAGGGGTAGTGACTATCGTACCACCGCGTCACGTCTCGATCGGCAGTGTCAGCCGCGCGCGGCAGCCCCTCGTGTCTTTGCGATTCTCCAGCGTCAACGACCCGCCGTGTCCCTCGGCGATCTGACGGCACAGCACGAGGCCGATGCCCGAGCCGCCGGGCTTCGTGGTGAAGAAGGGCACGAACAGGTTGGCGGTATTCGACAGGCCGGGGCCTTCGTCTTCCACGAAGATCTCGAGACCGGCGCGGGTGCGCCGCCAGCCGGTGGTCACCGTGGAGCCGCCGACTTCGAGGCAGGCATCGGCGGCGTTGCGCAGCAGGTTGATCAGCAGTTGTTCGAGTTGATCCGCATCCGCGTCCACTGTCACATCCGGTCCGGGCGTGAGCACCACCGGCACGCGGGTGTCGAAGCCGGCGACGCGCTGCAGCAACGGCTTGAGCACGAGCGGCGCCAGCCGCGGTGCCGGGAGGCGGGCGAGCCTGGCGGAGGCGCCGGTGAAGCGGCTCAACGACTCGGTGCGCGAGGCGATCACCTGCAGCCCGCGCGTCATGTCTTCGCGCCAGTCGCTGGGCGGGGGGTCGCGCTGCAACAGCGTTTCGAGCGTGCCGGCGATCGACTTGATGGGGCCGAGCGAGTTGCCGAGCTCGTGGCCAATCACGCGGATCAGCCGCTGCCACGCCTGGCGCTCCTGCTCGCGCAGCGGGCGGCTCACGTCCGAGAGCACCAGCAGGTCGTGCGGCAGGCCGCCCAGGCGGAACGTGGTCTTGCGGACCTCCCAGCGCCCGGGGCCGCCACCCGGCGGCGAGAGGTCGACGACGCGCGGGGCGTCGCCGAACCATTCGGTGAGCTGGAGTTCGTCGGCCGTGCGGCCGAGCATGTGCTCCATGCTCTTGCCCATCAGGCGCTCGCCGGTGCGGTTGACCATCCGCAGGCGGCGCTCAGGGTCGAAGGCAAACACGGCGACGTCGATCTGCTCCATCACCGTCCGCAGCAAGGCGGTCGCCTCCACGGCGCCGAGTCGCTGCTCGTGCAGGGTTTCGGCGAGGGCGTTGACCTCGATCAGCGCCGCGCCCATGGGATCGTCAGGGTTGTTGGTGCGGCCCTGGGCGCCGTAGCCTTGGCGTAGGCGGCCGCGAATCGAGAAGTCGTCTTCGCGCAGGGCGGCCAGCAGGTTGGCGAGAGTCTGCAAGGGGACCACGACGCGCGTTCGCACCGACGCCGCCAGGCCGAACAGCACCGTCAGGATGACCACGGTGAGCGTCCATTGCACTTTCGGCGTGTAGGCCTCGGTCCACAGGATCCACAGCGCCGTGACGGCGCCGGGCAAGCCGGCGCCGAAGGCGAGGAGGAAGATCTGCTGATCGAGGCGAACGCGGCGCCACATGGGGAGGATTCTAGCTGGCTTGGGACTTGGGACTTGGGGCCTGGGATTTCAAGCCTCAAGCCTCAAGCCTCAAGCCTCAAAGTTTGTACCGTTCCAGCCGGCGGTAGAGCGCGCTGCGCGACAGGCCCAGCGCCCGGGCGGCGTGGCTGACGTTGCCGAATCGCGCCATCGCCTTCTTGATCAGGAACGCTTCCACTTCCTCCAGGCTCATGTCTTCGAGGCGCGCGGTGGAACCGCCGTCGGCGCGCAGGCCGAGGTCACTGGCGCGAATGGTCGGCCCCTGCGACATCAGCACCGCGCGCTCCACGGAGTGGTCCATCTCGCGAACGTTGCCCGGCCAGCGGTGATCCATCAGCACCTGCATGGCGGCGGGGTCGAAGCCCGACAGCGTCTTGCGGTAACGCTGTGCGTGCTGGCGGAGAAAGTGCCGGGCCAGCAGCGGGATGTCCTCGCGCCGGTCGCGCAGCGGCGGCAGGTGGATCTCGATGGTGTTGAGACGGAAATACAAGTCCTGCCGGAACCGGCCGGCGGCCACTTCGGCGTTGAGGTCGGCGTTGGTGGCGGAAATCAGGCGGACGTTGACCTTGCGCGTCTTCGATGAACCCAGACGTTCGAACTCGCCGGTCTCGATCACGCGCAGCAGCTTTTGCTGCTGCGTCATCGGGACGTTGGCGATTTCGTCGAGGAACAGCGTGCTGCCGTCGGCCAGCTCGAACCGGCCGACGCGGTCGGCCTTGGCGTCGGTGAACGCGCCCTTCAGGTGGCCGAACAGCTCCGATTCGAACACGCCCTCGGCCATGCCGCCGGCGTTGACGGTGACCATGGGACGGCCGGCCCGCGGCGACACCCCGTGGAGCGCCTGCGCCACCAGGCTCTTGCCGGTGCCGTTCTCGCCGCTGATCAGCACGTTGGCGTCCGACGGCCCGACCCGCGCGATCATCTCGAGCACGGGCCGCATGGCGGCGGATTCCGCCAGGATCGGCGAGCGGCCATCCGACTGCAGCGCCTGGTTGGCGGCTTCGAGCTGGCGTCCGCGGCGGATGGCGCGGCCGAGTTCGGTTTGCGTGCGTACGATCGACAGCAGCCGCTCGTTGTCCCACGGCTTCTGCACGAAGTCGCGGGCGCCGCGCCGCATGGCTTCCACCGCGATGTTCACCGAGCCCCAGGCCGTCATCACCACCACGGGCAGCGACTCGTCGGCGGTATGGATGCGCTGCAACAGGTCGAGGCCCTCATCGCCGGACGTGGTGTCGCGGGTGTAGTTGAGGTCCATCAGGACCACGTCGTAGTCCTTGAGCTCGAGCGCGCGGAGGATGTGCTGCGGCGAGGCGGCGGTGTCGATCACGAAGCCTTCCGGCTTCAGCAGCAACCGCAGCGCTTCGATGACGTCGGCCTGGTCGTCGGCAATCAGGATCCGGGACGGCGGACCCGATGGCGTGAGAGTCACCTATGGTCCCTCTCGCGCCATCGCGCCCCGCCGGAGGCGGGGCCAGGCAACGCTGTGGCTAGCGAGGCGGAGCCACGCTGGTGGGTGTGGCGGCCACAGGGCGCAGCCTCGCTAGTTCTCATCGACAATCCAGCCGTCCTTGAGGTTGATCACGCGCTTGCCATAGGCCGCGTTGGCCTGCGAGTGCGTGACCTGCACGATGGTGGTGCCGGCCTCGTTCAGGCGCCGGAACAGCTCCATGATCTCCTTGCCCTGGTCAGTGTGCAGGTTGCCGGTCGGCTCGTCGGCGAGAATCAGCGTCGGCTTGGCCACCACCGCGCGGGCAATGGCCACCAGCTGCTGCTGGCCACCCGACAACTGGTTCGGGAACAGATCCTTCTTGCCGACGATGTTGAAGCGGTCGAGGATGTCGGCGACCATACCCTCGCGCTCCGCCTTCTTGACGTCGCGGTACGACAGCGGCAGGTCGATGTTCTCGTAGACCGTCAGGTTGTCGAGCAGGTGGTAGCTCTGGAACACGAAGCCGACGTGCTGCTTCTGGACCCGCATGCGGTCCTTGGCCGAGAGCTGGTGGATGGGGTCGTCGTACAGCCAGTACTCACCGGTCCAGGCGCTGTCGTGCATCCCGAGTATGTGGAGCAACGTGCTCTTGCCGGCGCCCGACGGCCCCATGATCGACACGAAGTCGCCCTCGCGGATTTCCGCGCTGACGCGGCGGAGGACGAAGGTCTGCGACAGGCCGTGCCTATAGGATTTCTCGATGCTGGTAAGTCTGATCATGCTAGACGACGGTGCCGACGTTCTCTTCGACGACCCGGCCGTCGAACAGGTGAATGCCGCGGTCGGCGTGCGCGGCGTAGCGGGGATCGTGCGTGACCATGCAGATCGTGGCACCGCCACGGTGCAGCTCACGCAGCAGATCCATGACCGCTTCGCCGTTCTTGGAATCGAGGTTGCCGGTCGGTTCGTCCGCCAGCAGGATGGACGGCTGCCCGCCGACCGCGCGGGCCACGGCGACACGCTGCTGCTGACCGCCCGAGAGCTGCGAGGGCAGGTGCTTGGCGCGGTGGGCCATGCCCACGCGTTCGAGCGCGGCGTTGGCGCGCTCGCGGCGTTCGGCCGTCTTCATGCCGCGGTAGATGAGCGGCAGCTCGACGTTTTCAAACACGGTGAGGTCGCCAATCAGGTTGAAGCTCTGGAAGATGAACCCGATCTCGCGGTTGCGCACGCGGGCGCGCTCCGACAGCGAGAGGTTGGCCACTTCATTGCCATTCAGCGTGTAGGTGCCCTCGGTCGCGGTGTCGAGCAGGCCGAGAATGGCGAGCAGCGTTGACTTGCCGCAGCCCGAGGGGCCGGCAATCGCGACGTATTCCCCCTGCTGAATCTCCAGGTGGATGCCGGCCAGGGCGTGGGTCTCGACCTCGTCGGTGTAGAACACCTTCTTGATGCCGTTGAGGCGAATCAGGGGCTGCGCGGAAGCGTTCATCAGGAGACTCCTTAAAGTAGCGAAACTACTTACCTCAACCGAATGCGATCGAACTGATCCCAGGCCGACATGTCGGACAGCACGACTTCATCGCCTTCCGCCAGGCCGCCGAGGATTTCGATGGTGTTCACCGAGCTGCGGCCCAGCTGCACCTGCGAGCGGCTGGCTTCGCCGGTCGCCTTGTCGAGCCTGAACAGGCCCACCGTGCTCTGTTCCTGCCCGAACGCCGGGCGCCCAACATACAGGACGTTATCCAGGCGCTCCAGTTCAATCGTGCCGTCCACGCTCAGGTCCGGACGCGCGCCGCGGGGCAGGGGCCCTTCGAGCGCCACGTCCACCGTGACCGTGCCGTTGGTGGCCGCCGGGTCGATGCGGATGACACGGCCGGGGATGATGCCGTTGCGCGTGTCGACCTGCGCCACCTGCCCGATGGTCAGATCCTTGGCCTGGGTCTCCGCAATGCGGAGTTCGGCCTTGAGGCGGGTGGGGTCGGCCACGCGCACCAGGTTGGTGCCCGGCGCGACCTGCTGGCCCACTTCCACGGGAACCTGCTCGAGCACGCCCGTCATGCCGGCGCGCACGCGCAGCTGGTCCACCTGCTGGCGCCGCAGGGCATAGAGGGAGCGGAGCTGGTCGATGCGGGCCTGTTGCGCCTGCAGCCGGGCCATCACGCTGGCCGCGTTCACCTTCAGCCGTTCCTTCTCGATCTTGTCGCGCGTCGCCAGCGACTCCGCGCGCACGGTGGACTGCTTGAGCAGCAGGTTCGACACCAGGCCGTCCTTGGCGAGGCCTTCGTTCACTTCTTTTTCGAGCCGGGCGTTTTCGTAGTCGGCCTCGACAATCGCGGCGGCCGAACGCTGGTTGAGGTTCTCGGTATCGAGCTGGGCCTTGAGGCTGCCGTAGTCGGCTTCGGTCGCCCGCAGCTGCTGCTCGGCGTCGCTCAGCGCCTGTTGCGCCTGCGGGTCGCTCAGTTCGAGCACGATGGTGTCGGGCGTCACCTGGACGCCGGGGCGCAAGACGATACGCTCGACGCGGCCCTGCGTGGAGGCGGGCACCCACCGGCGCGCTTCGTCCACCGGGACGAGCGTGCCGAGGCCGCGGACCTGCCGCAGCATGGGGCCGCGCTTGACGGTATCGACCCAGACCGTGGCCCGTTCAACGGTGGGCGCAGCCGGCTTGAGCCTGGCCAGCACCACCGAAACGAGGCCGATAACGAGAACGCCAACCACGCCAAACATGATCTGTTTGCGTTTTCTTGCTTGCGCGACGGATGCGGGACGCTGAATGTCCATGTTTCTGATTGCCCTAACTTGGACGGTGATCACCATCGAAAACGATGGCACCGGTTTTCACTTTCCATACTCAAGGGTTGTGCCAGCCGGCCGGGCAGGCCCAACATATTGGAAAAACGAGAGTTAGGGCCTGAAGGTTCCATCCAGGGCCGGGCGGGGTGTTCGGCGATGGGACGCGCCGGGCCGTCGATGGGACTGGCCGCAGATGGCCGGCCCGGCCCCAGCCACAGAAACAGCCACAGCCACAGATTGGACGCAGATTAGACACAGACTAGACGGTTCCAGAATCTGCGGCCGTCTTCTGTCTTTCGGCCGGTGCCGTTACGGCGGCCCAGAGTGCCGGGTCAGTGACCCCTTCACTCACCAGGACGAGCACCCGGGTGGCCGGGCCGATGCCGAGACGCTCGCGGACCGTCTGCAGTGCCGGTTCCCGGCACACGGCGAGGAGCCCACCGAGCGCCGCGGATCCCGATGCCCCGGCGGCGACCGCCGGATCATCGCCGGTCGGATGCGCCAGCGTTCGCATCGCCTCATGCGCCCAGGTGTCGTCGATGGCGAGGTAGGCCGCTACCGTGTGGAGGACCGAAGCAAACGCAAGCGGCGACACTTCGCGGTTGCGAAGGCCCGCCATGGTGGTGGCGAGCGGGCCTGCCACCGCGGTGGGGCGGCCTGCCCGTGCCGACGCCAGGAGGCAAGCCGCCGTGGTGGGCTCCACCGACACGACCTTGCGCTGCGGGGCGTGGAACGCACACCAGCTGGCGATGCCACAGAGCAGCCCGCCGACGCCGCCCTGCACGAACACGACATCCGCCGGCTCGGCGATCTCATCCATCATGTGCGTGTAGCCGAGCATGATGAGGCGCGGGATGCGTTCGTAGTCATCCCACGACGTGTCCGACACGATCGTCCAGCCGTTCGCATCCGCATCCGCGCTCAGCATCCGCACCGCATCGTCGTAGGAACCGTCCACGCGGATCACCGTGGCACCCTCGCCGGCGATGGCATCGACGCGTGACTGCGCGGCATCCGCGGCCATGTAGACGCGCGCGGCGCACCCGGCCTCGCGCGCGGCGCGGGCCACGGCGCGTCCGTGATTGCCTTCGCTGGCGCAGACCACGGTGTGACCGGGCGGGAGCGTGCCCTCCGCCCTCAAGGTCTCGATGGCAAAGCGCGCGCCGAGGAGCTTGAAGGCGTTCAGGCCGAAGCGGCCGGTTTCGTCCTTGACCAGGACCTGGCCGACGCCCAGCGCGCGGGCGAGCGCGGGCAGGTGGTGGAGCGGCGTCGGCGCCAGCTGTGGCCGCGCCTCGAAGAACGCGCGCACCTGGCGATACTCGTCAGCGGTGAAGAGCCCGCGGCTGGTCTTGACGGGCAGGTTGCGCAGGTACGCCGTAATCGTCGCTTGGGCAGGAATGGTGAAGCGATTATAGTTGCGCGCCATGAGGTTTATTCGCGCGCTGCTCATTCCGCTGGCGGCCGGTGCCTGCCTGACGTTGCCTCCCGGGTGCGCTCAGCCCGCGCGCTACGACCTGATCATCCGGGGCGGCGACGTGCTGGCCGGGGACGGCGGCCCGGCGCTTCGCGTGGACGTCGGCATCACCGGCGACCGCATCGCCAGGATTGGTGACCTGTCGGCGGCGGCGGCCGGCCGGGCGATCGACGCCACCGGTCTGGTGGTGGCGCCGGGGTTCATCGACGTGCAAGGACAGTCCGGGACGACGCTGCTGGCCGACGGCAACGGCGAGAGCCACCTGCGGCAGGGCATCACCACCGAGATCATCGGTGAAGGCGGGTCGCCGGCCTTCTGGACCCGGGAGACGGCCGACACCGATGCGCTCACGCCGTTCGGGGCGGCGTTCGACTGGACCGGGTTCGCCGGCTACTTCGAGCGCCTGCGCGAACGCGGCACCACGATCAACCTCGGCACGTTCGTGCCCGCCACCACCGTGCGGCGCAGCATCATCGGGATGGACAACCGCCCGCCGACGTCGGACGAGTTGTCGCGGATGGAGGCCATGGTCGATCAGGCCATGCGCGATGGCGCGCTGGGCCTGTCGAGCGCGCTGATCTACGTGCCGGGCTCCTTTGCCAAGACCGACGAACTGGTCGCCCTGGCCAAGGTGGCCGCCAAGTACGGCGGCATCTACATTTCTCACGTTCGCGGCGAGAGCTTCAACCTGTTCAACGCGCTCGACGAAGCCATTGGCATTGGCCGCGATGCCGGACTGCCGGTGGTGATCTACCACTTGAAGGTGGGCGCCAAGGCCAACTGGGGGCGCATGCCCGAGGCCCTCGACAAGATCGACAAGGCCAACCGCACCGGGGTCAAGGTCAGCGCCACCATGTATCCCTACACCGCCGGCGGCACCAGCCTGGCGGCGACCCTGCCGTTGTGGGTACAGGAAGGCGGCCGCGAGAAGATGCTCGCGCGGCTCGCCGATCCGGAGATCCGCAAGCGTGCGCGGGCCGAGATCGAAACGAAGATTGACGGCTGGGAAAACCTGCTGCAGGCGACGACCTTTGACGGCATCCAGGTGGCGTCGGCGCCGAAGGAGGTGGATCAGTCCATCATCGGCAAGCGCATCACCCAGATCGCGACGGAGCGGAAGGCTGACCCCTGGGAGGTCTACTTCCGGCTGCTCATCGACAGCGGCGGCCGCATCGGCGCGCTGTACCACATGATGAGCGAGGAGGATGTGACGACCGGATTGCGGTCGTCGTTTGTGACGATTGGAACCGATTCGTCGGCGCTGCGCGCCACCGGCGCGCTGGCGCAGGGGGCGCCGCACCCGCGCGCCTACGGCACCTTCCCGAGGATCCTGTCGAAGTACGTCAGGGAAGACCGTGTCTTGGCGCTGCCCGACGCGGTGCTCCGCATGACCGGCGCGGCCGCCCGGCAGATGGGCATCACCGATCGCGGGTTGATCCAGCCGCAGATGCTGGCGGACGTGGTCATCTTCAATCCGGCCACGGTCAAAGACAACGCCACCTACGAGCGGCCCCACCAATACCCGACCGGCATCGCACACGTCATCGTGAATGGCGTGCCGGTACTTGATCCGAGAGGGCTGACCGGCGCGCGGCCCGGCCGGCCGGTGTATGGGCCGGTCCGCCGGCCAAAGTAGGCCGCAGAACGAGAGGTGAAATACAGCCGCAGATTAAACACAGATTAAACACAGATCTAAACAACACAGATCTAAACAACACAGATCTAAACAACACAGATCTAAACACAGGTCTAAGGGCCCCCAAGCGTCCATACCAATCTGTGTCTAAATCTCTATTTAATCTGTGGCTGTGCCTCAGCTCGGTGGCCTAGAAGGCTCTGCGGCCGTTGATCCAGACCTGCTCGATGCTGCGTGTGTTGCGGATGTTGTCGAGCGGATTGGCGCCGAGGATCACGATGTCTGCCGCGGCGCCGGCGGCGAGCGTGCCGAACTGGCCGGTTCGCTGGTGGCAGCGCGCCGCGTCACCCGTGGCTGACACCAGCGCCTGCATCGGCGTGAGGCCGGCTTCGACCATCATCTCCAGCTCGAGGTGCTCGAAGAAACCCTGGAAGCGCGCGGGCGGCCCGGTGTCGGTGCCGAACGCGATGCGCACGCCGCGGTCCGCCAGCATCTTGAGGTTGCGCTTGGCGACTTCGAGTCCGGCCTTGTATTGCTGACCGGCCTTCCACGCCGGGCTGTTCCGGAACTGCTGCTGCCGTTTCGGGTCCTTGAGCTGCGCCACGATGTCGGCGGTCACGCCCTTGACGAAGAACGGGTCGTCTACCCACGGCGGGGTGCTGTCGTAGATGAACGTGGAGATCTCGCGCGTCAGGGTGGGGCTGTAACAGGCGTCGCGGCTCTTGAGCGCATTGGCGAACGCGTCATCCACCGGCACGTCGCGCACGCTGTGCGCGATGAAGTCGGCGCCGCCGGCGAGCGTGGCCTTGGCGTCGGCCAGCGAGTAGATGTGCACGGCGATGCGGAGGTTGCGGGCATGCGCCTGTTCGATGGTGGCGCGCCACGCCGGCTCGGGCATCTTTCTCCCGGTCCCCAGGTTGTCGTCCACTCGGATCTTGAGCAGGTCCGGCTTCAAGTCCGCGACGCGGTTGGCCATGGCGCGCGCGGCCTCGGCGGTGTCGCCGGTGATCACGGCCCCCGCCACGAACAGCCTGGCCCGATCGAGCGGGAGGGAAGCCTGTTCGTTCCGCAGGTCGAAGCCGGCGGCCTGATCGTCGCCGAGGCTGAACACCGTGGTCACGCCGTACTGCGCGTAGGTCCGCAATTGGCGCGTGAGATTCTCGCGCGTGTACGACGCGGGGTCGGCACGCAGTCCGGCGGTCGCGGCGAGATGTCCGTGCGCATTGACCAGGCCCGGCATGAGCGTCTTGCCCTTGACCTCGACGCGGGTGGCGCCCGCCGGCACGGTGGTCGAGGCGGCGGGTCCCATCGAGACGATGCGCCCGCCGTCGATGACGAGGGTGCCGTTGTCGATGACGCGGCCCGTCCCGTCGATGAGCCGTCCCCCCACAAATGCGGTGACTTGGGCGCTGGCCGGCGCCGCGCTCGCGAGCGTGAGGGCGACGACTGCAAAGAGGGCGTGTGTGTTGCGCATGGCGCGGAAGCTTATCACCGGCAGTGGCCTGTCACGAGCGAGCCGGGAATGTCGGTCGTCCGGCATTCCGGGCGAGTCGAGTGATAACATTTGCAGATGCCCCCCTTACAGGTCTTGGTCGCCGACGACGAACCCGTGTCGCGCACGGTGGTCGGGGCGATGTTGAAGAAGGCCGGCTACGACGTGGTGTTCGCGCCGGATGGCGAACAGGCCTGGCGCCTGCTCGATGTGCCGAATCCGCCGCCGATTGCGCTGCTCGACTGGGAAATGCCGGGACTCAAGGGGCCGGAAGTCGTCCAGCGCATCCAGGCGCGCGGCGACCAGGCCCCGACCTACGTGATCCTGCTGACCTCGCGCGACTCATCCGCCGACATCGTCGCCGGCCTCAAGGTCGGCGCCAACGACTACGTCATCAAGCCGGCGAATGAGGACGAGTTGATCGCGCGCGTCAACGTCGGCGCGCGCGTCGTCGAACTGCAGGCGGCCCTGGCCGAGCGCGTGCGGAGCCTCGAGGAGGCCCTCGCCAACGTCAGGGCACTGCAGACCCTGCTGCCGATGTGCGCGTACTGCAAATCGATCCGCAACGACCAGAACTACTGGGAGAAGGTGGAGACTTACTTCCAGCAGCATTCCGGCGTCTCGTTCTCACACAGCTATTGCCCGACCTGCTACCAACGCTTCGTGAAACCGCAGCTCGATGCACTGGAAGACGTGACGGACGTCCAGCGGCGGCAGAAGAAGGACCGCTGATGGCGGCCCCGGTGCTGGACCCGCGCGTCATCGAGAGCCTCCGGCAGCTGACGCCGCCGGGCGAGCCCGACGTGCTCAAGGAAGTGCTGAAACTGTTCCTCGAGGATGTGCCGGGCCGGCTCGCCCGGCTGCGGGCGGCCCGCGAGGCGGGCAATGCCGTCGAATTGCAGCGGGTTGCCCATTCGTTGAAGGGCAGCTCCGGGAACATCGGCGCGAACGCCATGTTGGCCGTGTGCCGGCTTCTGGACGAGTTGGGCAAGTCCGGTGACGTGTCGAGTGGTTCTGGCCTGGTCGAATCCCTTGACGCCGAATTCGCTCGCGTCAAGGCCGAGATTCATCGGTTGACGGCTTAGCGCAACTCGCCTGGTGGGAACCATTCCAGCTACAATGATGAAGGGTAAGACGCGGAGTTTTTGAAAGGGATTCAATTCACATGATCGTGCAACGCTATCCAGAACCGTTCATCGCGCCCATGCGCGCGGAGTTGTCCCGCCTGGGCTTCGAAGACCTCAAGACCCCCGACGCCGTCGAGACCGCCGTCAAGCAGTCCGGGACGACGATGATCGTGGTCAATTCAGTGTGCGGCTGCGCGGCCGGCAATGCCCGGCCCGGCATTGCGCTCGCGCTGCGACAAGGGAAGCGTCCGGATCATCTCGCCACGGTGTTCGCCGGCGCCGACGTCGAGGCGACCGAGGCCGCCCGCACGCACTTCGCGCCGTACCCGCCGTCATCGCCGTCGATCGGGCTGATGAAGGACGGCAAGCTGGTGTACTTAATGGAGCGGAAAGACATCGAGACGCGGTCGTCGGACATGATCGCCGCCGAATTACAGAAGGCGTTCGACACGCACTGCTGAAAGACAACACCGGGTGTGATTTTCGCGCTGCCGCCTGCCGAAAATCACACCCGGTGTTGTTTTACCCCCCGCGGGTGTGCATCTCCAGATGCGGATCCCGGCGCAGCGTGTTCACCGGAATCAGTGAGCGCTCGCGCAGGGACAGCCGTGCTTCCGCCCCGCGGTCGGTGCGCGCGTGCCACACGCTGGTCAGCAGATCCCGCAACGCCTCATCGCTCACCCCGCCGCGTAGCGGCCCGCGCAGGTCCACGCCTCGCGGCCCGTAAAGGCAGAGATACCAGAGCCCGTCCGCCGTCAGCCGGCTGCGGTCGCACGACTTGCAGAACGGTTCAGTGGTCGAGGCGATGATGCCGAACACGGTGCCGTCAGGCAGCCGAAAGCGTTCGGCCGGCGCCGCCGACGACTCGTGCAGCGCGGCGACCGTGCCGAAGTGGGCCGCGATCGTCGTCAGCATGTCCTGACGCGAGACCACCTGGTTCATCGACCACGACGTGGCGCCGCCGACGTCCATGTACTCGATGAACCGGATTTCCGCGCCGCGCTCACGCGCGAACTCCAGCATTGGAATCACCTCGTCGTCATTCACGCCGCGGATGACGACGGCGTCGATCTTGAATCCCGGGAACGTGTCCACGGCGGCGTCGATGCCGGCGAGCACCCGCGGTAGCTCGTCGAACCGTGCCAGCTTGATGAAGCGATCCCGCTGGAGCGTGTCGAGGCTGACCGTCAGGCGATGCAGCCCCGCGGCCTTGAGGTCCGCGGCCGCGCCGGCGAGGAGCACCGCATTGGTGGTCATGGCGAAGTCGCGAATCGCCGGCTTCACCGCCAGCCGTTCGACCAGCGCCGGGAGGCCGCGGCGCAGCAGCGGCTCGCCGCCGGTGAGCCGCACCTTGTCCACGCCCAGCAGCAGGAACTGATCGACCAGCCGGTCGATTTCCTCGAATTGCAGGATGTCTTCGCGCGCCAGCCACAGGTAGTCGGCTTCCGGCATGCAGTACTGGCAGCGCAGATTGCAGCGGTCGGTGACCGACAGTCGCAGGTTGCGAAGCGGACGTTGGTGGAGGTCGAGCACGGACACGACTTGATCATAGTGCCTAAAGTGCCTAAGGTGCCTAAGGTGCCTAAGGTGCCTAAGGTGCCTAAGGTGCCTAAGGTGCGAGGAGATTCCTGATGCGGCTGCGATCGCTTGACGTGTTTCG
>CAYHCX010000024.1:45091-47912 GCA_964355095.1 uncultured Acidobacterium sp. | reverse complement strand
AAGGGCTACGGCAGCGCCGAGCGCGGCGGTGGGAAGACGTTCTGGTTGCTCGGCAAGGTGCCGATGGGGTCAACGTGGAACGAATAGCCGTTCCCGCCGGCGCCGCCGATCAGGTCGTAGGCGTCACGCGTGTTGCACCGCACGATCACGTCGTCCGAGATGGGGCGGCCGCCGCCGGCGTCCTTGATGCACCAGTTCGAGTCGGGTCCCTTGTTGTTGAACCGCGAGTGGCCGTAGTGCACGGTCGCCGCGGCGCGCTCGATGAACGCGATCCGCTGGTCGCGCGTCGAGCTGGAGCCCAGGTTCCAACCTTCGGCATCGTGCACGCTCTTGATGATCTGCATCGCCTCGCTGACTGAGATCGTGCGCGCACCGCCAATCGGGCCGGTTGACGTGGGTGGCGTGGTCGGACTGGGCGACGGCGTGGGCGTGGGCGGTGGCGGCGGCGCCGGCGTCCGGAACGACATCGTCGTCGAGTAATTCGACTGCTTGGTGCCGTCGGTGGCATAGACGCGCCAGTAGAACGTGGTGCTGTACGGCAGCTCGCCGAGCGTCATCGTGGTCGAGCCGTTGGTGCCGGGCGTGGCGGTGACGAGGGCGGTGAGGTTGCCTAGGTCGGCCGAGGGCGAGATCTCGAAACGGTAGACCACTCCAGTGGTGCCGGAGATGGCGCCGTTGGTGACGCGGAACTCAGGCTTGTTGGTGGTCAGCGTGCCGTTTGGCGCGATCGGCGTCGGCGGGTCGATGACCACCGGGGGCACCACGCTGAAGCTCGACACGGCGGAGTAGGGCCCGGTATTGGCGCCGTCGGCGGCGCGCGAGCGCCAGTAGTAGGTGTAGCCGGCGCCCAACGGCTCAGGCAACCGGTACGACGTGCGTCCGCCGTCACCCGGAGTGACGCGGTCGGCCTTGTGTACGACCTGCTGGAAGCCCGTGTCGGTGCCGACTTCCAACTCGAGCCAGAGGGTGCGGACGCCACTGGTGCCGGGGTTCTCGATTAGCAGCGTGGGCGGTTCCGCGCCGAAGGTCAGCGTCGAGCCGGCGCCGGGCTCGAGCGGCTTGGGCGCCGTAATCGAGATCCCGGGGATCGGCCCGGCGACCGATGGGGCCGTCGGATTCGCGCTCTTGGCGGCTTCGCAGCCGCCGAGGCAAAGTGCGGCAACAAGGGCAATCAGCCCTCCGACGTGGTGGAGTCTCGCCATTACAGGATTTCCCTCAACTTGAGATATCGGACACAGCTTCCCACGGCTTTACACCACGGCATTTCCCGGCGTGTCCTGAAAGGGCCGGGCTACGCCCAGCGCCGCCTCAGGAACATGAAACCGCCATCTGGACAGCCAGGCTCACCGGAATGAGCACAGCCCCCAGGAAGATAGGTAAACGGAACCGACAGACCTTGTGCAGTCAGCAAATAGAAGGCCACAATTGTGATCTGCACCACGAGCGCGCCGCCAAATGCGCCGGTCAGCGCCGAAGGCGCTTCTCTGAAGCGAATCAGGGCATCTTCGAGCCGCTGGGCCCGTTCATTGACCCACGGCCGCTTCAGCGCGCGCAGCGGCGCCAGTGCGTAGGCCGACAGTTTCGGCATCCCGATTACAGGAATCGACAGCGCCGCTCCGGCCGCGGTCATGATGAACGTGAAAGCGGCAAGCGCCAGCCTCTCGATGAGGCGGACGAGGATCTTCAGCATCCCTCTCCATCCTAACTGCATTAGGCTCAGTTAGATATAATGACTCGTGCGCATCCTGATGCTCGCGCCCGAGCCGTTTTTCGAGCCGCGCGGGACCCCGTTCAGCGAATACCATCGCATCAAGACCCTCGGCGAGCTTGGCCATCATGTTGACCTGGTGACCTACCCGATTGGCCGCGACGTCGAGCTGCCGAACCTGCGCATCTTTCGGTCGCTGCGGCCGCCCTTTGCCAGCAAGGTCCGCATCGGGCCGTCGTTCACGAAGCTCGTGCTCGACGGGCTGATGCTGTTCACCGTGCTGCGGCGCGTGATGTCGGGACGCTACGACGCCATTCATTCACACGAAGAGATGGGGCTGGTTGGGGTATGGCTTGCCCGGTGGCTGGGCATCCCGCATCTCTACGACATGCACTCGAGCCTGCCGCAGCAGCTCAGTAACTTCAAATACAGCCAGTCTGGCGCGCTGTATCGGCTGTTCACCTGGGCTGAAGACCAGATGGTGCACAAGTCGCAGGTCGTGATCACGATTTGCCAGGAACTGCAGAACGCCGTCACCGAGATGGGCGTCGGCGAGCGTTCGCTTCTGATCGAGAACGTGATGGGCGGCGACGTGGACGAGCCGCCGAGCCAGTCGCCCGCCGAAGTGCGCGCCGCGTGGGGGATTGCGGAGCAGGCGCCGTTGGCGCTGTACACGGGAACATTCGAGGCCTACCAGGGGGTGGACCTGCTGATCGCCGCCGCCGCCATCATCGCCGGCCGGCGTCCCGATGCGCGCGTGCTGGTGGTGGGCGGCGAGCCGGCGCAGGTCGAGGCCGCCCGGGCCGCGGCCGCCGCGCGAGGGGCGTCGGGCGTGATGATCTTCACCGGCCAGCAGCCGGCCAGGGAGATTCCGGGATTCGTGCAGGCGTCGGACTTGCTCGTGTCGCCGCGCATCCGCGGCACCAACACGCCGCTCAAGATCTATTCGTACTTGCGATCCGGCAAGCCGATTGTGGCGACCAACCTGCTGACCCACACGCAAGTGCTGACGCCGGCCATCGCCAGGCTGGTGGCGCCCGAAGCGCAGCCGTTCGCGGACGCCGTCATCGAGCTGATCGAACAGCCCGGGCTGCGCGCGCGCCTGTCGGCGGC
>CAYHCX010000024.1:38942-44991 GCA_964355095.1 uncultured Acidobacterium sp. | reverse complement strand
GGCGCCACGGGCTTCACCGGCGGCTACCTCGCCGCCTTGCTGGGCGCGCGCGGCGACGAGGTGAGCGCCCTGGTGCGGCCGAAGAGCCGCGCGAAGTTTGATCGGTCGCGGCTGGCGGCCTCCGGCGTGAAGGCCGCCGAGGGCGACCTCACCAATGCGGCCTCCATGCGGCGCGCCGTCGAAGGCGTCGAGGTCGTGTATCACATCGCCGCGACCTATCGCGAAGCCGGCCAGCCGGACGCGGCCTACCGCGCGATTAACGTCGAGGGTACGCGCAACGTGCTGGAAGCCGCGCGCGGCGCCGGCGCCCGCCGCGTGGTGCACTGCAGCACCGGTGGCGTGCACGGCCACGTCGCGCGCCCGCCGGCCAATGAGGATGCGCCGTTCAACCCCGGCGACGTCTATCAGGAAACCAAGCTCGAAGCGGAGACCCTGGCGCGCGAGTTTGGCCGCGCGACCGGGTTCGACGTGGTCGTGGCCCGCCCGATTGGCATTTACGGCCCCGGTGACCTGCGGTTCTTGAAAATGTTTCGCGGCCTGGCGCGCGGCCGCTTCCCGATGATCGGTGACGGGCAGGTGTTCTATCACCTCACCTACGTCGAGGATCTCGTCGAAGGGTTCCGCCTGTGCGGCACCGTGCCCGGCGCCGCCGGACGCACCTACATTCTCGCGGGGCCGCGCTACACCACGCTCGAGGCGCTGGTCGGCCTGGTCGCGAAAGAGCTGAACGTCGCGCCGCCGCGCCGGCACCTGCCCGTGTGGCCGTTCTGGACCGCGGGCCTGCTGTGCGAAATGGTGTGCGTACCGCTGCGCATCGAACCGCCGATCTTCCGCCGGCGCGTCGATTTCTACACGAAGAGCCGTGCCTTCGACACCACGCGCGCGAAGACCGAGCTGGGCTTCGCGCCGAACGTCGATCTCGAGGCAGGCATCCATCGCACGGCGGCCTGGTATCGGAGCGAGGGATTGCTGTGACGCCCACCTTCGCCCAGGCTTCCGCCTCCGCCAAGGCTTCGGCGGACAGGTCGGCGGGCAAGCGCCTGAACATCGTTCACATTTGCGACCACCTCGGCTGGGAAGGCTCGCGCATGCACGGCGTCAAGCGCCTGTTTGCGTGGATGATCCCGCGGTTCGACGCGACTAAGTTCAACGTCTCGCTGATCAGCCTGCGCAAGAAGGACCTCTCGGCCGACACGCTCGAGGAATTCGGCATCGACGTGACCTACCTGGCGCGGCACAAGTTCGACCCCGCGACGTTCACGGCACTGCTGAAGGTGTTGCGCGAGAAGAAGGCCGACCTCGTGCACCTGCACGGCTACGGCGCCACGACGTTCGGCCGCCTGTGCGCGTGGCGCCTGGGCATTCCCGCGATCCTGCACGAGCACGCCAATCACGGTGACACGCCGTGGTTCCAGAAGGTGGCCGACCGGATCCTGGCGCCGCACACCGACCTGGCGATCGCGGTGTCGGAATCGACCGGCGAGTTCACGACGCGCGCGCGGCTGATGCCGGCCGAGCGCACCAAGGTGGTCTACCTCGGCGCGCCGCTCGACGAGTTTGCACGACCGCGCGGCGCCGACGAGATCGGCGCGGCGAAGCAGGCCCTGGGGATCGCGCCCGGCACCGTCGCCCTCGGCACCATCACGCGGTTGATGCCGTCCAAGGGCAATCAGTATCTGATCGAGGCGGCGCCCATGGTGCTCGCCAGGCACCCGAACGTGCGGTTCTTTGTCGTCGGCGAAGGTGAGCTGCAGTCTGAACTCGAAGCGCGGGCGCAGGCGCTCGGCCTGGGCGACCAGCTGGTGTTTGCCGGGTTCACGCGCGACGTCGGCGCGGCGCTGTCGGCGCTCGACATGGTGGTGTTTCCGTCGTTGTGGGAAGGCACGCCGCTGACCGTGTTCGAGGCGCTGGCGATGGGCAAGCCGATCGTGGCGACCGATGCCGACGGGCTGCTGGACGTGTTGACCGATCGCAAGGACGCGCTGATCGTGCCCAAGGCCAACGCCGGCCGGCTGGCCGACGCCATCTGCGAACTGCTGGAGCATCCCGAGGTGGCGGCCAGCCTCGCCGCCGAATCGCGCCAGACCGGCGCCCGCTATGACATTGCCGCGTTTGTCCGCAAGATGGAGCGGCTGTACGTGATCTTGCACGAAACCTCGCGCCGGACGCGCCGGGCGGGTATCCTGCAGGCGGACCTCAGTTTCCTGACCACCGAACGATGACCGCCTTCAATGGAGCGTCCGGCTTTGGCCGGACCGGCGACCGATGACCCTCGACAACCGTGTCGCCACCGGTCTGAAGAATCGGAGCCTGGCCTGGCGCCTGGGCGCGAGCACGGCCGGCGCCATTGGCGTCGTGCTGATCGCCTGGGCACTCTCCGTGGATTTCGTCAAGGCCTCGAACGGCGGCTTCTTCGGCGACGGCGCCACCTACTACACGCTGGCGCACAGCCTGGCTGACGACCTGGACTTCGAGTACCAACGGGAAGACCTGGTTCGCGTGTGGAAGGAATTTCCGAGCGGCCCGCAGGGCATCTTCCTCAAGCGCGGCGCCGATCACCACATCTACTTCGCGAAGTCGTTCATCTACCCGCTGTTTGCCGCGCCGTTGGTGTGGCTGTTCGGGACCAACGGGTTCCTGGTCCTGCACGCGGTGCTGATGACGCTGTGCTTCCTGTGCGCCTACGCGTTCCTGGCGGCGCGCAGCCATCCGGTGGCGGCGCTGATGTTTGCCGGCGCATTCCTGTTCATCTCGGTGACGCCGGTCTACATGGTGCAGCTGGCGCCGGACTTCTTCAATTTCGCCATCATCCTGTTCGCCTACTTCTTCTGGTGTTACAAGGAAGTGGCGGGGCCGATTGCGCCGGCGTCGCTCGGATCGTGGCGGACCATCTGGTTGCTGTCGCCGCGGTCGGATGTGGTCGCGGCCATCCTGCTCGGCATCGCCACCTTCTCCAAGCCCACGCACCTCGGCCTGGTTGCGCCGTTGCTGGTGTCGGCCTTGATGCGCAGCCAGTGGCGCCGTTGCGTCATCATTGGCTCGGTCTTCGCGGTGATGACCGCCGGCCTGTTCGCGGCGAACGTCGCGGTCACCGGCGAGTGGAACTACCAGGGCGGCGACCGCAAGTCGTTCTACAGCGCCGAAGGCGGCGGATTTCCGTTTCAAACCGAGCAGCAGACGTTTGACACGGTCGGCCTCGGCAAGGTGGGCGGCGGCGTGCTGACCGAAGTGCTCACCAGCCGCGACGCGCTCGTCGATGTCTTCCGCCATAACCTTGCCTATTTCTTCATTGGCCGCCACACCGGCTTCGCCCTGTATTTTCTCCCGGGCATGATGGCGATGTTGCTCTTCCTGGCCGCGACGCGCGACCGCGCGATGTGGCAATGGCTGACCCTGGCCGCCGGGTTGGGTTCCGCAATCGTGCTGCTGCTCTACATGCCGTTCACCTACTCCGGCGGCGGCGGCCCGGTCGGCAACCGCTACTTCCTTGGTACCTACGCCGTGTTCCTGTTCCTGGTGCCGCCGCTGCAGACCGCCGTCCCCGGCCTGCTGACCATGGCCCTGAGCGCGTTGTTCGTGGCGCCCATCCTCTCGAACCCGTTCTACGCCGCGACCCATCCGGGGGAGCACAGCAAGAGCGGCCTGTTTCGCTGGCTGCCCATCGAACTGACGATGGTCAACGACCTGCCGGTCAACGTGACGCCGTCGCGCACGCGGCAACCGCTGGGCGGCACGCCGCCGGTGTTCGCGTATTTCATCGACGACAACGTCTACAACCGCGAAGGCGACAAGTTCTGGGTGAAGGGGGAGTCGAGCGCCGACCTGCTGTTGCGGGCGCCGATTTCGATCGAGACGACGGCGGTGGTGGCGCCGCGGCGCTCGCTGCGCATCGAGAAGCTGATGGTGCACCTGGAGACGGGGCCGAAGCCGAACCGCGTGACCGTCGCCACCAACGGCGACACCCGCGTTGTCGAGATGCCGGCCAGCAGCCAGCAGTCGTTCGAGCTGTACATGCCAGCCGGCGTTCCGTATCGGCCCGACCCGCGGTTCCCGACCAACTACGTGTATCGCCTGACGATCTCATCCAGCACCGGCTTCATCCCGATGTTCGAGAACGGGTCGGGCGACAGCCGGTTTCTCGGGGTGATGGTGCGCCTGGTGCCGCACTACGCGGAGCCCGACTGATGGCGACCATCGCCGTGGTCACCTCCAGTCCGCCGTTCGCCGAAGGCGGCCATCTCGTGATGGCGCGCGAACTGGTGCGCGCGCTACAGGAGGAGGGCCATCACGCCGGCCTGGTGGTGACGCCGCAGAACCGGTTCGGCCGGCAGGCCAGCGCCTACCTGGCGGCGTGGTGCACGGATGTCCAGCTGGCGCACGAGGAGCGCCCGGTCGATCAGGTGATCAGCCTGCGGTTTCCCGGCTATGCCGTGCGGCACCCCAATCACGTCCTGTGGCTCAACCACCGGATGCGCGAGTACTACGACCTGTGGGACCAGTTCAGCTCCCGCCTGTCGTGGAAGGCCAAGATCAAGGAGCGGGCGCGCCGGGCGGTCATCCATCGCGTCGACCACCACCTGCTCGGCAAGATGAAGCGGCGGTTCGTGATCTCCGGGACGGTGCAGACGCGCCTGCGCCGCTTCGGCGGCATCTCGTCCGAGGTGCTGTATCCGCCGCCGCCGCAGCGTGACTACCGCCATGACCTCTACGGCGACTACCTGTTCGGCGTCTCGCGCCTGTCGCCGCTCAAGCGCTTCGACCTGGTCCTGCACGCGCTGGCCGAACCGATGGCGGCCAGCATCAAGTGCGTGATCGCCGGCGAGGGCGCCGAGATCGAGGCGCTCGTCAGGCTGCGCAGCCACCTGGAGCTGGAGCATCGCGTCCAGTTCGTCGGCCGGCTCGATGAAGCCGGCCTGATCCACCACCTGGCGCGGTGCCGCGCGGTGATCTTTCCGCCGTTCAACGAGGACTACGGGTTCGTAACCGTCGAGGCCTACATGTGCGGCAAGCCGGTGCTCACCTGCACCGACAGCGGCGGCCCCGCGGAGCTCGTGCGCGATGGCGAGACCGGCTACGTCACCGCGCCCACGCCAGAGGCGCTGGCGCTGGCCATGCGGCGGGTCATGGATGACCGCAACCTCGCTGCCCGGATGGGCGAGGCGGGCCACGCCGTCGCGAAACAGATGACGTGGTCAGGGGCCATTCACAAGCTGCTGCGCTGACCCAAGCCCAAGCCTGTTAAGATCGACCCCGTTCATGAGCTACCGGTCTCCACTCGAAACGCGCCTTGCCAAGAAGACCACCAAGGCGATCACCGACTTCAACCTGGTTGAAGACGGCGACCGCATCATGGTCGGGCTCTCGGGCGGCAAGGACAGCTGGGCGCTCATCCAGATCCTGGACGTGTTGCGGGTGCGCGCGCCGATCACGTTTTCGATTGTCGCCGTCAACGTCGATTCGGGCTACGAGGGCTACCAGCACACGCAGGTGGCGGCAGCCTGCCGCGAGCGCGGGTGGGAGTTCCACAGCGAGCACACCGACATCGGCGCCGTGATCGACGACAAGCTCGACAACGACGACACGCCGTGCTCGATGTGCTCGCGCTTGCGCCGCGGCGTGCTCCATCGGCTGGCGACGCAAACCGGCGCCACCAAGATTGCGCTCGGCCATCACCTGGACGACTTCGTCGAAACCGCGCTGCTGAACCTGTTTTTTGCCGGGGCGCTGAAGGCGATGCCGGTGCGGATGGCCTCCGACCGCGGCCCGCACGTGGTGATTCGCCCGCTGGTCTATGTGACCGAAGCCGAGGCGGGCGCGTACTGCAAGGAAGGCCAGCTGCCCATCATCGGCTGCTGTTGTCCGGCGTGCGGCGACCTGAGCCTGCAGCGCCAGCGCGTCAAGCGGCTGATCGCGGAACTCGAGCGCGAACACCCCGCCGTCAAGAATTCGATGATCAAGGCCCTGGCCAACGTCATGCCGCGCTACCTGCTCGACCGCCGCCTCAACCCGGCCGGCGAGGTCTCGCCGGCGGTCGCCGCCAGGCTCGCGG
>CAYHCX010000024.1:10879-38842 GCA_964355095.1 uncultured Acidobacterium sp. | reverse complement strand
GCGGGCAAGCCGTCCTCAAGCCTCAAGCCCCAAGCCCCACGTCCCGAACCTGTCAAACCGTGAGGGCCGTCGTCCAGCGAGTGACCTCCGCGTCAGTCACCGTCGGTGAACGGGTGATCGGCGAGATCGGGCCGGGCCTGCTCGTGCTGCTGGGCGTGGAGCAGGGCGATGGACCGGCGGATCTGCACTACGTCGCGTCCAAGGTCCGGGACCTCCGCATTTTTTCAGACGACGCCGGCAAGATGAACAAGTCGGTGCTCGACATCCAGGGCGGCGTGCTGGTGGTGTCGCAGTTCACGCTGTCGGGCGACGCCCGCAACGGCCGGCGTCCGTCGTTTGCGTCGGCGGCGCCACCGCAGATTGCCCGCGCGCTCTACCAAGATGTCGTGCGAGAATTGAAAACCAGTGGGCTGCGCGTGGAGACCGGCGAGTTCCAGGCCATGATGCAGGTGTCGCTGATCAACGACGGCCCCGTGACCATTCTTCTCGACAGCAGGAAGTCTTTCTAACCCGATGGTACGCACATTCGCCGCCACCCTTACGGCGCTGGCCCTGTTCACGACCGCCGCCGCCGCGCAACAGCGTCCGCTGCAGACCGAAGATCCGGAAACCATCGGCGCCGGCCGCATCATGTTCGAGGCCGGCATTGAGTACGAGCGCGACGTCTACCTGCCCGTCTCGGGCCTGCGCGGCAACATGTTCACCGTGCCGTCGATGGGAATCAGCATCGGCGTCAGCTCGATCGCCGAGATCCAGCTCGACGCCGGGCCGTACCAGAAACTCGACATCACCGAGCAGGTGCCGAACGCGCCGTTCTCGCCCTTGCTCGCCCTTGATGGCGACAGCACGTCCGACGTCGAAGACATCAACATCGGCGCCAAGATCCGGTTCCTGGCGGAAGGCGCCGGCCGGCCGTCGATGGCGGTGCGGTTCTCGACGCGCCTGCCCAACGCGAGCAACGAGTCTGGGCTCGGCAAGGACCTGCAGGATTTCACGGTCGGCGTGCTGGTGGGGAAGACCATTCAGTCGATCCGGGTCGTCACCAATTTCGGCCTGTTGATCCAGGGCAACCCGACGCGCCCGGCGGCGCAGGACGATCTGCTCGTCTACAGCCTGTCGGTGGCGCGCGCCATCAGCCAGAATGCGGAGGTGGTGGGCGAGTTCGCGGGCCGCGCCAACTTCGCCGACATCGTCACGCCCGGCGCCGAAGACCGCGGCCTGCTGCGGTTCGGCGCGCGTTACACCAAGAGCGGCGTCCGCCTGGACGCCGGCCTCATGCTCGGCCTGACCTCGCGTGACCCAGAGGTCGGCTTCACCGGCGGCCTGACGTGGGTCTTCAACGCATTCCGGGTGCCCTGATGTTGTCAATCGCCAAAGCACACGCCTACGGCAACGATTTTCTGTTCGTGCCGGCGGAGCAGGTTGAAGGCGTCCGGCTCGACGAGCTGACGCGCCGCCTCTGCCATCGCCATTCCGGTCTCGGCGGCGACGGCGTGATCTACTACACGATCGCGCCGGACGGCACCGCGCGCATGCGGTTGATCAACACCGACGGCAGCCCGTCGGAGCTGTCGGGCAACGGCCTGCGATGCCTGGCGGCGCTGGTCCTCTACCAACGGGAGGCGGCCGGGCTCCCGCCCCTCACGGAAGTGCGGGTCGACACCGATGCGGGCTGGAAGACGCTGTCGCTCATCAGCCGGTCCGGCGGCCGTTACACATTCCGCGCGGCCATGGGCCAGCCGCAGCGCGTGGCTGAAGAGACCCTCGACGTCGCCGGCGAAACGCTCAAGGTGACGACGCTGGCGATCGGGAATCCGCAGTGCGTCACCCTGGTGAAGGAACTGCCAGACCTGGTGCGGTTTCACCGGCTGGGGCCCGCGCTGGCCACGCATCCGCGTTTCACCGAGGGCACCAACGTCGAGTTCGCGGTGATCGACGCGCCCGACCGTGTGCGCATCCTGATTTGGGAACGCGGTGTCGGCCCCACGCACGCCTCGGGCACTGGCGCGTGCGCGTCGGCGATTGCCGCCATCTCGCACGGCGGCGCCGCCCGTGACATCCAGGTGATTGCCCCCGGCGGCACGCAGCGCGTCGAGTGGACCGACGCCGGCATCTTCCTGACCGGCTGGGCCGAGGTGGTGATCGACGGGCACTGGGTGCCCTCGTATGCAGACCTTTCATGAGGCCGTCGGCGCCGTAGAATCCTATTCACCGTCCGAGGAACAGTTCAATCGCCGTCGCCGCACCGCGGGGTTGTTGCTGGCGCCCGCGGTGTTCCTGGTCCTGCTGTTCGCGCCGCTCGGCGACATTCCGGTGGCGGCGCATCGCATGGCCGCGATCATGGGCCTGGTCGTCACGCTCTGGCTGACCGAGGCGCTGCCGCTTGCGGTCACGGCCATGCTGGGGCCCTGCGTCGCGGTGATGCTCGGCGTGACCAGCGGCCGCGCGGCGCTCGCGCCGTTCGCCGACCCCATTATCTTTCTCTTCATCGGCGGCTTCATGCTCGCGCAGGCCATGTTCGTGCACGGGGTCGATCGCCGCATCGCTTATGGCGCCCTGGCGATCAAGGGCGTCGGCGGCAGCGCCTTTCGCCTCCTGTTCGTCTACGGCGCGGTGTGCACCGCGATGTCGATGTGGATCAGCAACACCGCGACCACGGCGATGATGTTCCCGATCGGCCTGTCGATCATCGCCCACCTGCATCGGACCGCCACCGACCAGCAGGCCGCGGTCCGGCGCTTTGCGCTGGGCATGATGCTGATGACGTCGTTCGGGTCGTCGATTGGCGGCATGGGCACACCGGTCGGCACGCCGCCGAACCTGATCGGCATCGGCATGCTGGAGAAGATCGTCGGCGCGAAGATCTCGTTCTTCGCCTGGATGGCGATTGGCGTCCCCATCGTCACGGTGCTGTTCGGCTACCTCGTGCTGCAGTTCTATTGGACCTCGGCGCGGGGGTTGCGGGTGACCACCGACAGCACCGACCTGGTCTACGAGGAGCTGGCGCGGCTGGGCCCGATGACGACCGGGCAGCGGAATGTGCTGGTGGCGTTTGCGGTGACGGTGGCGCTGTGGATCGCGCCCGGCATCTTCGCGATCGTGGGCGTGGACCAGACGCCGTTTGCCCGCGCCTATGCGGCGTCGATGCCTGAAGGCGTGGCCGCCATGGTCGGCGCGTTCCTGCTGTTCATCCTGCCCGTGGACTGGCGCGAGCGGCGCTTCACGCTGACGTGGGACGAGGCGGTGAAAATCGACTGGGGCATCACGCTGCTCTACGGTGGCGGGCTGGCGCTTGGGGAGCTGACGTTTTCCACCGGCTTGGCGCAGGCCATGGGCGAGGGCATCACGAGCTGGCTGCCGTCGCAGTCGGCGTT
The DNA here is from genome assembly GCA_964355095.1 of uncultured Acidobacterium sp. Classification (GTDB taxonomy): domain Bacteria; phylum Acidobacteriota; class Vicinamibacteria; order Vicinamibacterales; family UBA2999; genus 12-FULL-67-14b. The sequence goes on along the minus strand of CAYHCX010000024.1, from coordinate 35,468 downwards.
CGCGCTGACCGTGCTCTTCACGGCTGCGGCCATCATCGTGTCTGAAGCGGCGTCAAACACGGCGTCGGCGAACATGATCATCCCGATCGCGATCGCGGTGTCGCAGGCGGCCGGGGTGCGGCCGATTGAACCGGTGCTGGGCGCCACGCTGGGCGCCAGCATGGGCTTCATGATGCCGGTGTCAACGGCGCCGAATGCGATCGTCTACGGTTCGGGGTTCGTGCCGATTGGCCAGATGATGCGCCACGGCGTGATGCTCGACATCGTCGCGTTCGTCGTGATCATCGCGACGGTGCTGACGCTCGGTCCGATCCTGTTCTGATCGCAGAAATCGCAGCGGGATGGGCCGCCGGTCGTGGCGAAAACCGCGATCCCAGGGCAGGCGCCCTAGTGCTTGCGGCGGACCGGCGCCGGCGGCAGGGGCGCGTCGATTTGCGCCAAAACGGCCTGAAGTCCCTCGGCCACACCGGCCAGGGCCTTCCCCACGGCCGGGTAGTCTTCCTTCCCCAGCGCTGAGCGCGCTTCTTGCAATTTCTTTCCCGCCGCGTCGATAGCGGCCGGCGGCGCCTTGAGCGCGCGGGCTGGCGGCGCTGCCGCCTTCAGCCGGGCTTCGGCCGTGGCGAGCAACGTCGCGACCTGGGTGATGTCGCGTTCCGCGTCGCCGCGGGCGTTGGCGCGGCCTTCAACGGCGAGCTTCGCGGCATTCTGCGCGCGCTCGAAGCTGTCGATGGCGTGGCTCAGGGCCTGGCGATAGTCGCCACCGGCCACGGCCTCGTCGGACCGCTTAAGGGCGTCCACGGCGGCGGTGAGTTCAGTGGCGGCAAATCGATCGGCGCCGGCGGCGCGTGCCGCTTCGATGGCGCCCTGGGCCTGGTTCATTTCCTTGCTTGGGGGGTCGGCGCAACCGGCGGAGAGGATGAGGATGACAAGCGCCAGGCGGCGGGCCACACGAACCATGTCTCACGAGTATACGACAGCGACGCCGCGGAACCCGCGTCGGCCGGCGGCAGAACGCGCGTCAATCAGCTACCATGAAGGGTCTGGAACGATGCGGGATGTGGCCGTCATGGACCGTCCGCGCGAGAAGCTGGCGCGCAGCGGCGCCGAGGCACTCGGCGACAACGAGTTGCTGGCCCTGGTGCTGGGAGCAGGCACCCGCGACCGGGGCGCGCTGACCGTGGCGCAGGACGTGATCGCCGCGGCGGGCGGCCTGCCGGGCCTGGTCCGGCTTGGCCTGGACGAACTGGATCGGGTGTCGGGCATCGGGGAGTCCCGCGCCGCGCGCGTGCTGGCGGCCGTGGAACTGGGCCGCCGCACCCTGACGAGGGACGCGCCCGAGCGGCCGCGAATCCTGTCGCCGGAGGCCGCCGCGGAGTACCTGATGCCGCGGTTTTCCGGGTTTCACGTGGAGCGGTGCGGCGTGATGCTGCTGGACCAGAAGCAGCGGCTGATCCGGACCACGGTGATCTCAACCGGGACGCTCGACAGCGTGGCGGCGCACCCGCGCGAGGTGTTCCGGGCCGCGGCGGTGGCGTCGGCGTGGAGCGTGGTGGTGTTCCATAACCACCCGTCGGGGGATCCGATGCCGAGCGCGATTGACCGCCTGGTGACGCGGCGCCTCGAGATGGCCGGCGAGGTGATGGGGATCGAGCTGGGCGATCACATCATCCTGGGAGACGGGACCTACTTCAGCTTCAAGGAAGAATCGAAACGGTGACCATCCTCTACTTCGACTGCTTTGCCGGCGCGGCCGGAGACATGATTCTCGGCGCGTTGCTCGACGCGGGGCTGCCGTTCGACGAGCTGAAGCGCGCGCTGGGCAGTCTCGCCGTCGATGGCTGGGAGGTCTCGGTGGACCGGGTGATCAAGACCGGCGTGACGGCGACCAAGTTCAGGGTCCACCCGCTTTCGCTCGCCCAGCATTCATCGGCGAGCTTCAGCGAGGTCTCGCCGAAGCGGCCTTCGGCCGCGAAGGCGGACGAGCCTGCCAATGTGGCGTCCGGCTTAAGCCGGACCGAGGGGCACTCGCCCGATCACGGGCACCACCACCAACGTCATGGTGAGGCCGGCCACGACCACCTGCCTTCGCCCGCGGGCCACACACACGCGGGCTCCGGCGCGGCAAGCCATGCCCACGGGCACCACTCGTTGAAAGACATCGAGTCGGCCATCGGGCGGTCGGCATTGTCGGCGGCGGGAAAGGCCAGGGCCACTGCCATGTTTCATCGCCTGGCCGAGGCCGAGGCCGCCATCCACGGCATGTCCGTGGACGAGGTTCACCTCCACGAAGTGGGCGCCATCGACTCGATCATCGACATTGTCGGCGCGGTGTTCGCGCTCGAGTGGTTTGCCGCGGACCGCATCGTCGTGTCGCCCTTGAACGTCGGGGGCGGCATGGTGAAGTCGGCGCATGGCGTGTTCCCGGTGCCGGCGCCGGCGACGGTGGCGCTGCTTAAGGACGCACCGGTGTACTCGAGCGGCATCCAGGCGGAGCTGCTCACGCCGACCGGCGCCCTCATCCTGACGGAATACGCGTCGTCATTCGGGCCGGTCCCGGCCATGCGCGTGACTCGCGTCGGCTACGGCGCCGGCGATCGCGAACTGGCCGAAACACCGAACGTCGTACGGGTCCTGGTTGGCGAGGGTGCGGCTGTCAAGCCCCAAGCCCCAAGCCCCAGGCCCCACGTCGTTGTCGTCCTCGAATGCGAGATCGACGACATGAACCCGCAGATCTTCGGCCCGCTCATGGACACGCTGTATGCGGCCGGCGCGCTGGAGGTGTTCTATTCGTCGGTGCAGATGAAGAAGAACCGCCCTGGCACGCTGATGACGATCGTGGGGAAGCCGGAGCACCGCGAGGCGCTGACCGAGATCGTGTTCCGCGAGTCCACGACCATCGGCGTGCGTTACCAGGAGATGTCCCGTGATTGTCTCGACCGCGAGTTGGTCACGGTGGCCACGGCGGCCGGGCCCGTGCGCTTCAAGGTGGCGCGCCGCAACGGCCAGATCGTCAACGCGCAGCCCGAGTTCGACGACCTCGCGAAACTTGCGGCCGAGACGAGCATCCCAATCAAGGAGATTCAGGCGTTGGCACACAAGGCCTGGTTGGAGCGATGAAGTACTTCCTCACCACCGCAATCGACTTTGTCAACAGCCGGCCCCACCTGGGCACGGCGTACGAAAAGGTCACCGCCGACATCATTGCCCGCTATCGCCGTCTCGCGGGGTTCGACACCCATTTCCTGATGGGCAACGACGAGCACTCGCAGAACGTCTTCCGCAAGGCCGTGGAGCAGGGGAAAGACCCGCTCGCCTACTGCGACGAGATGGAGGTGATCTTCCGCGACGTGTGGAAGCGACTCGACGTGTCGTTCGATGACTTCATTCGCACGACCGACAAGAAGCGCCACTTTCCCGCCGTGCAGAAGATGGCGCAGGCGTGTCTCGACAACGGCGATATCTACGAGGGATCGTACGAAGGCTTCTACTGCGTCGGCTGCGAAGCCTTCAAGCAGGAGAAGGACCTCGTTGACGGCAATTGCCCGATCCACAACACCAAGCCGCAGTGGATTAAGGAGAAGAACTGGTTCTTCCGCCTCTCGAAGTATCAGCAGCCGCTGCTGAAGCACTACGCCGACAACCCGAGCTTCATCGAACCCGACATTCGTCGCAACGAGATTCTACGGTTGGTTGAAGGCGGGCTCGAAGACATCTCGATGAGCCGCGCCGGGCAATCGTGGGGCATTCCGGTGCCGTTCGATCCCACGAGCGTGGTCTACGTCTGGTTCGATGCGCTGATCAACTACGCCGCGGCGGTTGGCTACGGCTGGGACGAGGAGCGGTTCAAGGAATGGTGGCCGGCCAGCCTGCACATTGTCGGCAAGGACATCACGCGCTTCCACTGCGTGATTTGGCCGGCGATGCTGATGAGCGCCGGCGTCGCGTTGCCGAAGCAGGTGTTCGGCCACGGCTGGGTGTACTTCAAGGGCGAGCGCATGAGCAAGACGATGGGGAACATCGTCGATCCACTGGATGCGGCGGAGCGCTTCGGGCCCGATCCGCTGAGGTTGTACCTCGCCAAGGAGATCCCCTACGGTGGCGACGGCGACTTCACGTGGGAGCGGTTCGAAGAGAAGTTCAACGCCGACCTGGCGAACAACCTCGGCAACCTGGTGAACCGCGTGGCCGCGATGACCGAGCGTTACCAGAAGGGCGTCATCCGGCCGGCGGGCGGCGGATCGCTGGCGGCGATGGCCGCCGAGAACGTGGCGGCTTACCGGGCGGCGATGAACGTGCACGCCCTGCACGAGGGTGCGGCGGCGGCGTTCCGCCTGATCAGCGGCGCCAACAACTACATTGCCGAAACGCAACCGTGGGCCCTGGCCAAGGACCCCGCGAATGCGGATCGCCTGAACGGCGTGCTCGCCGACATTGCGGAGTCGGTTCGCATCGCCGCCGTCATGCTGTCGCCGATCATGCCCGCCTCGGCGACCGAGATCCTGCGGCGATTGGGCGACACCGCGCCGGCCGCTGGCCGACGGTTGGACGCCGACACCGCGTGGCGGACGTCGGGCGAGAAACAGATTCTGAACGCCGGGGCGCTGTGGCCCCGCATTGAAGCCGATAAGGGAGTTGTGACCGTGACTGACGAGACGCCGAAACCAGCAGCCGAAGCACCCGTGGCACCCGTGTCACCCGTGTCACTTGTGACACCTGGCACCAGTGCACCCAAGGCACCTGAGGCACCCCAGGCACCCGGCTTGATCACCATCGACGACTTCATGAAGATCCAGCTGAAGGTCGCCAAGGTGCTCGAGGCGGAACGCATGCCGAAGTCCCAGAAACTCTTGAAGCTGAAGGTCGACGCCGGTGAGGCCGAGCCGCGGACCATTCTGGCCGGCATTGCCGAGTCGTACGAGCCCGAAGCCCTGATCGGCAAGACGATCGTGATCGTGGCCAATCTGGCGCCGCGCAAGATGATGGGCCTGGAATCCAACGGCATGGTGCTCGCGGCGAGTCCCGAGGGCGGCGCCGCGTTCGTGCTGAACGCCGAGCCCGCCACGCCGGGCACGCGAGTCAGATAGAGAAGGGCGCATTGGGGTCAGGCCACGAAATACGCCCTTGCGGCAGAGGCCGCAGGGCGTATTTCGTGGCCTGACCCCAATCATCCCTATGACTGATTCACACTGTCATATCGCCGGCGAGGAGTTCATCGTCGACCTCGACGCCGTGGTGGAACGGGCGCGGGCGGCGGGCGTGCGGCGCGCGCTCGTCATTCTGGCCGCGGAAGACGACGCCGAGATCGCGCGGGTGGCGACGGTGTCGGCGGCGTGGCCGGAGTGCCGCTTCGCCGTCGGCGTGCACCCGCACCACGCGCACCTGTTTACCGCCAATCCGCAGGACGCCGCGGCCAGGGTCGCCGGCCGCCTCGACCTGTTGCCGCTGGCGCGCGCCGTGGGTGAGATCGGGCTCGACTACCACTACGACTTCTCGCCCCGCGACGTGCAGCAGGCCGTGTTCCGGGCCCAACTCCAACTGGCGCGCGGCCGCGACCTGCCCGTGGTCATCCACACCAGGGAAGCGGAAGACGACACGCTCCGGATCCTCGCCGAGGAGGGCGGTCCCCGGCTGCGCGGCGTCTTTCACTGCTTCACGGGCGACGCCGCCGCCGCCGGCCGCGCCCTGGCGACCGGTTTTTACCTGTCGATTCCCGGCGTGGTCAGCTTCCCGAAGGCCGAGCCGTTGCGGGAGGCGCTGCCGGGCGTGCCCGCCGACCGGTTGCTCGTGGAAACCGACAGCCCGTACCTGGCACCGGTGCCGCATCGCGGCAAACGCAACGAGCCCGCGCACGTGGCGACCGTCGTCGCCCGGGTCGCGGCGGCGCGCGGAGTGCCGCCGGAAATGGTCGGCGCCGAAACCGATCGCAACTTCGATGTGCTGTTCCGGCCCTAGGCCGCAGATGACGCAGATGACACCGGCACACTCCTGGCCGGGCCGCGCGCGCGGCACCCGCACGCGGGTGGCCTGACATCGCCGCAAAGTCCAGCGCTGCAAGCATTAACAGGCGGCCGCTTTCGTTGACACCGCCGCCTTCGTATGGTGAGATTGACGGACGTGTCTAACGCCGCACCACGGACCCAAGCGGACCTGCTTCAGCTGTTCGAACCCGTACGCGACGACCTCGAGGCCGTCGAGCGGGAGTTCGCCCGGCAGGTACAGTCACAGATTCAGGTCATTCCCGAGATCGGCAACTACCTTCAGAAGAGCGGCGGCAAGCGCGTCCGCCCGGCCGTGCTGCTCATGGCGTCGCGCCTGTGCGGCTACATCGGCCCGCACGCCATCCTGAACGCCGCGGTGGTCGAGTTCATCCATACCGCCACGCTCGTGCACGACGACATCATCGACGATGCCGACGTGAGGCGGGGGCGTAAGGCCGTGCATTCGCAGTGGGGCAATGACGTCACCGTGCTGGCCGGTGACTTCCTCTACATCAAGTCGATGGCGATGGCGCTCACCCAGGACACGCTCGACGTGGTCCGGTTGCTGTGCGACGTCACGCTGCGGATGATCGAAGGTGAGCTCTATCAGCTCACCAAGAACGGCGTGGTCGATCTGACCGAGAACGAGCACTTTGACATCATTCACCGCAAGACCGCCTACTTGTTCGGCGGCTGCGCGCAGATCGGCGGCATCCTCGGCGAAGTTGGCGCCGAGAAAGAGCAGGCGCTGCGCGAGTACGGCTTCGGCCTGGGGACGATGTTCCAGCTGGTGGACGACCTGCTCGACTTCACGGGCGCGGCCGAGATCATCGGCAAGCCGGTTGGCGGCGACCTGCGCGAGGGCAAGGTCACGCTGCCGATCATCCACCTCCTGGAGCACGGCGGCGCCGAAGCCGACGACCTGGTTCGCAACGCCGTGCGCACGCGCGACGTGAGCGTCGAGGATTGGGCCCGCATCAAGGCCCTGCTGGTCGAGCATCGTTCGCTCGACTACGCCTACGATCGCGCGGTCGAGTTTGGCGAGACCGCCAAGCGGCAATTGCGGCAGTTTCCGCCGAGCCGCGAACGTGAAGCGCTGATAGCGCTCGCCGACTACGTCTTGCTACGAGACCGGTAAGCCGGTCACAGAGACACAGAGTCACAGAGAAATTCCTAATCTTTGGGAGCACTAAGAACCGTGGCACTTAAGAAGAACTTGTCTTCTCGGTGTCGCTGTGTCTCTGTGGCGGACTTGTGACGCCTGCTCGCAGAATCGAAAAGCTCCGCCAGGAGATCCGCCGGCACGAGGAGCTGTACTACATGCACGCGGCGCCGGAAATCTCCGACGCCGAATTCGATGCCTTGATGAACGAGCTCAAGGCGATCGAAGCGGCCCATCCGGACCTCGTCACGACGGATTCACCGACCCAGCGCGTCGGCGGCCGCCCGGCCGAGGGCTTTGCCACGGTCGAGCACCTGCAGCCCATGCTCAGCCTCGACAACGCCTACAACGAAGAGGACCTGCGCGCCTTCGACGAGCGCGTGCGTAAAGGGCTCGGCCTCGAGCAGCCTGGGCGCCGTAGCCTTGGCGAAGGCGGCTCGCCGTCATATGTGGCGGAGCTCAAAATCGACGGCCTGAGCATCGCGCTGACCTACCAGGACGGCCGGCTGGTGCGCGGGGCGACGCGCGGCGACGGCTCGCGCGGCGAAGAGGTGACCGCCAACGTGCGCACCGTGCGCGCGATCCCGCTGTCGCTCACGCACGGGCCCGGCGGGCTCGTCGAAATTCGCGGCGAGGTCTACCTGCCGACGAAGGCCTTCGAGCGGATGAACCAGGAGCAGGAAGCGGCCGGCGAGGCGCTTTACGCCAACCCGCGAAACACGGCGGCCGGGGCCATGCGTAACCTGGACCCGTCACTGGTGGCGAAGCGCGGCCTCGCGGCGTGGATGTATCAGGTGGTGAATTCAGGCGAGGCCAAGGGCTCGCCGCTGCATGCGGTGGTGCTCCAGAACCTCAAGGCCTGGGGGCTGCCGGTGGAGCCGCACTGGAAGGAATGCGACGGCATCGAGGCCGTCCTGGCCTTCTGCGAGGAGTGGCGCGAGAAACGCGCGAACCTCGCCTTTGAAACCGACGGCGTGGTGATCAAGCTGAACGACGGCGGTCTGCGCGAGCGCCTCGGCTCGACGTCGAAGTTCCCGCGATGGGCCACCGCCTTCAAGTTCCCGGCGGAGCGGAAGGTGGCGATGCTGCATGCCATCGAGGTCAACATCGGCCGCACCGGCGCCGCCACGCCGTACGCCGTGCTCGAACCGACGGTGGTGGCCGGGTCCACGATTGCCATGGCCACGCTGCACAACCCGGACGACATCATCCGCAAGGACATCCGTCCGGGCGAACCGGTGATCATCGAGAAGGCGGGCGACGTGATCCCGCGGGTGGTCGGGCCTGCCGATCCCGCCGCGGCCGATCGGCCGGCGCCGTGGGTGATGCCGACGGCGTGCCCGGTGTGCGGCAGCCCCCTGCACAAGCCGGACGACGAAGCCGTGTGGCGGTGCGAGAACAGTTCCTGCCCGGCGAAGCTCCGGCGCGGCCTCGAGCACTTCGCGTCGCGCGGCGCCATGAACATCGAAGGCATGGGGGCGTCGCTGATCGCCCAGCTGACGGAATCCGGCCTGGTGAAGAGCATCGCCGACATCTACCTCCTCACCGCCGAGGCACTCGAAGGTCTCGACCGGATGGGCCGGAAGTCGGCCGCCAATGTGATGCGGGAGATCGAACAGTCGAAGGGCAACGAGGTGTGGCGGCTGCTCTACGGGCTGGGCATCCGCCACGTCGGCGAACGCGGCGCGCAAGTGCTGGCCGATCACTTCGGATCGATTGCCGACATCGAGCGCGCCTCGCTGGAGGAACTGCGGCAAGTGCGGGAGATTGGCCCGGTGCTGGCCGAGGCCGTGCGGACATGGTGTGACGAGCCGCGCAACCGCGAGCTGCTCGAGCGCCTGCGCGCCGCCGGCCTGACGACGACGGGCGAGCGCAGGGTGGCGCCGGCCGGTCCGCAGCCGCTGGCGGGCCGGACGTTTGTGATTACCGGCGAGATTACCGGGATGACGCGCGACGAAGCGCAGGCCAAACTCGTGGCGCTCGGGGCCAAGGTCACCGGCTCGGTCAGCAAGAAGACCAGCGGCCTGATTGTCGGAGCCGAACCGGGTGCGAGCAAGGTCGAGAAAGCGACCAAGCTGGGCATCGTCATGCTGGACGAAGCGGGGTTCCTGGCCCTCCTGGACTCGTCGGCCTCCTGGCCGCCTCCCTTATAATGAGGCCATCATGACGCGGCATTTTGCGTGGACCACCGCGATTCTCACCGGCATCATCGGCGTGCTGCTTGGCATGGTCGTGACCACGCCGCGCGGGTCGGTGACGGTCCCCGGCCAGGCCGTTGGCGCGGTCGCGGCGGCGCCGGCGGCGGCCATCACGCCGGCGGCCGTGGCGGCCCCCGTGGCGTCCGCCACGTCCATCAACTTCGCCGACATCGCCGCGCGGATTAATCCGGCCGTCGTCAACATCGACGCGACCGCCCGCGGCCGGCGCGCCCGCCGGCTGCTGGAAGACGGGGCGCCGCGCAGCGAGGATCCCTTCGACCTGGGCCGGCGCGGCAGCGACGTCCCTCGCCGCGGCACCGGCACCGGGTTCCTGATCGACGCGGCCGGACACATCCTCACCAACCATCACGTGATTGAGGGCGCGGAGCGCCTCACCGTGAAGCTGGCCGACGGCCGCAGTCTGCGCGCCGAGGTGGTGGGGTCGGACCCCGACACCGACATCGCCCTGATCAAGGTGGCGGGGACCACGCCGTTTCCCCACGCCACGCTGGGGGATTCCACCGCGTTGCGGGTCGGCGAGTGGGTGTGCGCCATCGGCAACCCGCTGGCCTACGAACACACCGTGACCGTGGGCGTGGTCAGCTTCATTGGCCGCAAGCTGTTCGACGCCAGCCTCGACAACTACATCCAGACCGACGCGGCGATCAGCTTCGGCAACAGCGGCGGGCCGCTGATCAACGCGCGCGGGCAGGTGATTGGGATCAACGCCGCGATCAGCCGGCAGGCCAGCAACATCGGCTTCGCCGTGCCGAGCAACCAGGCGCGGGACATCCTCCCGCAGTTGAAGGCGCTCGGCCGGGTTGAGCGGGGCTACATCGGCGTGACCCTGCGCGACGTCGATCCGGACGTGCAGGCGTCACTGAAGCTGTCGCGCGGGGATGGCGCGCTCGTGCAGGACGTCACCGCCGGTTCGCCGGGCGCCCGCGCCGGCCTGCAGCCGTACGACGTGATCGTGTCGGTGGACGGCGACCCGGTGCGCACCCACGACACGCTGATCCGGGAGATTGCCTCGCGCCTGCCCGGCACCAGCGCGCGGCTGCAATACGTGCGCGACGGCCGCGCCCGCGACGTCTCGGTCAAGCTGGCCGAGCGTCCGCAGCGGGCGACCGATCGTCCGGTGTCACCGGCCGAGCGCTCGGCGCAGCGCACCGGGCCGGGCGAGCTGGGGTTGAGCCTGGTCGAGATCGACGACAGCAACGCGCACCGTTTCGACATCCCGTCGGGCATGACCGGGCTGCTGGTGCAGCGGGTCGAGCCGCTGTCGGTAGCCTACGATGCCGGCATCACGCGCGGTGCCATCATCCTGGAAGTCAACCGCCAGCCGGTGAAGTCGATCGCCGGCTTCCGCCGCGTGGTTGCCGCGTCGCCGCCCGGCGACGTGCTCGCGGTGTTCCTCTACGACCCCGACGCCGACGCCCGCGCCATCCGCACCGTTCGCACGGAGCAACGGTGAAGCCACGCATCCTCGTGATTGATGACGAGTCGGCGATTCGCGACTCGCTGAAGATGGTCCTCGAATACGAGGGCTACGAAGTGATGCAGGCGGCCACCGGCGAGGAAGGCGTGAAGCTGGTCGAGCGCGAGTCACCCGACCTGGTGTTCCTCGACATCAAGATGCCGGGCATGGACGGCATGGAAGTGCTCCAGAAGCTGAAGCACATGGTCGAGAACACCCCGATCGTGGTGTTTTCAGGCCACGGCACCATCAACGCCGCCGTCGAAGCCACGCGCCTGGGCGCCTTCGACTTCATCGAGAAGCCGCTCGACACCAACCGCCTGATGGTCACCGTGCGCAACGCGGTGGACACGCGCCGGTTGAAGTCCGAGAACAAGACCTACCGCCGCGACGCCGAGAAGAAGTACCAGATTGTCGGCGACTCGCCGTCGCTGGCCGCGGTGCGCGGCGCCATCCAGAAGGCGGCGCCCACCAACGCGACCGTGCTGATCTGGGGCGAAAGCGGCGTCGGCAAGGAACTGGTGGCCCGCGCCATCCACCGCGAGAGCCTGCGCCGCGACGGCGCGTTCGTGCAGGTGAACTGCGCCGCCATTCCCGACGAGCTGATCGAGTCGGAGCTGTTCGGGCACGAGAAGGGCTCGTTCACCGGCGCCACCGACCGGCAGATCGGCAAGTTCGAGCAGGCCGACAAGGGCACCATCTTTCTCGACGAAGTCGGCGACATGAGCCTGAAGACGCAGGCCAAGGTGCTGCGCGTGCTGCAGGAGCAGGAGCTCGAGCGCCTGGGCAGCAATCGCATCATCAAGGTGGACGTGCGCGTGATTGCGGCGACCAACAAGAACCTCGAGGAAGAGATCGACCGGAACACCTTTCGCGAGGATCTCTTCTACCGGCTGAACGTGGTCCCCATCCACGTGCCGGCGCTGCGCGACCGGCGCGACGACATCCCGGCGCTGGTGCGCCACTTCGCCGACCTGTTCGCGCGCGACAACAACTTCCACCGCAAGACCTTCACCGCCGCCGCCATGGAGCGGTTGAAGCAGCAGCACTGGCGCGGCAACATCCGCGAGCTGCGCAACTTCGTCGAGCGCCTCGTGATCATGACCAGCGGCGAGGCGATTGACGCCCGCGACATCCCGGAAGGCGGCGCCAGCCGCGGCGACGCCCCGATGCTGACCGGCGGCGAGGCGGTGGCGGCGCCCGAGGCCCCGGCCTGGATGCAGGCCACCACCCTCCAGGAATTCAAGTCCGGTTCGGAACGTGCGTACCTGGTGGCCAAGCTGAGAGACAATGGATGGAACATCTCGAAGACGGCCGAGGTGATCGATACGCCGCGCAGTAATCTGTATAAGAAGCTGGAGCAATACCAGATTTCGCAGGAACGGGACGGACAGGGCAGTTAGGCGTTTGCATACGCCGCAGTGAGCCGGGTAATCGCTGCCGCCGGTGACCCCGCCGTAGCTCGCGATCGAAAGGTCGAGAGCGAAGGCGGGAAGTGCCGGCGGGAGAGGAAAGTCCGAACTCCACAGGGCAGTGCGCCGGGTAATTCCCGGGCGGGGCGACCCGACGGACAGTGGCACAGAAAATATACCGCCCGCCTTCGCTCACGGCGTTCGCGTCGTGAGCTTCGGCGCGGTAAGGGTGAAATGGTGGGGTAAGAGCCCACCGCGCTTCTGGTAACAGGAGTGGCAGGCCAAACCCCGCACGGAGCAAGACCAAATAGGGAAGCGCTTGATGGCGGCCCGCCTAAAGCTTCCGGGTAGGTTGCTCGATCCCGTCAGCAATGCCGGGGCTAGAGGAATGATTACCCTCGTGGCGCCCGCAAGGGTGCCGCGGGACAGAATTCGGCTTACAGGCTCACTGCGGCACTTTTTCAGGGAAGGGAACACCGCGACCGTATGGCCCATTATCTCGTTACGGGTGGAGCAGGCTTCATCGGCTCGCACTTGTCAGCGGCACTGCTGTCATCCGGGCACCGGGTTCGCGTCGTCGATAGCCTGGTCACCGGCTACCGCCGCAATTTGCAGGAGGGCGTCGAGTTCACCAACGCCGATCTCGCCGATCCGGCGGCGGCCGCGGCCGCGGTCAAGGGCGTTGACTTCGTGCTCCATCAGGCCGCCATTCCCTCGGTGCCGCGATCGGTGAAGAACCCGGCCGAGTCGCATCGGGCGAATGTGGACGGCATGCTCAATGTCCTGATCGCCGCGCGGGATGCCGGCGTCAAGCGGGTGGTCTTCGCCGGGTCGTCCTCCGTCTACGGCGATCAAGCCGTGCTGCCGAAGCGCGAGGACATGCCCACGAAACCGATGACGCCCTACGCGCTGCAGAAGCTGGTCAGCGAGCAATACGGGCAGATGTTCACCCGGCTCTACGGCCTCGAGGTGGTCACCACCCGCTACTTCAACGTGTTCGGGCCGCGGCAGGATCCGGGCTCGCCCTACTCCGGCGTGATTTCGTTGTTCATCAAGGCGCTGCTCGAAGGCACGCGGCCGGTGATCTACGGGGACGGCGGCCAGACGCGTGACTTTACGTTCGTGACCAACGTCGTTGATGGCGTGTTGCGCGCCGCCGTGACGCCTGGCGTCGGCGGGGAGGTGTTCAACGTCGCGACCGGCGGCCGGGTGTCGTTGAACGAGCTGCTCGCGACCTTGAAGACGATCCTGGGGTCGAACGTCGAGCCGATTTACGAGGAAGGGCGCATGGGCGACGTGCGCGACTCACAGGCCGACATTGCCAAGGCCGAGCGCCTGCTCGGCTACCACCCGACGGTGACGCTCGAGGACGGGCTGCGCCAGACCGTGGCCTGGTTCCGCTCCGCGTAAGCGATGTGGTGTCCGGCTTCTTGACCACCGTAGCCTTGGCGAAGGTGGTTAGCCGGACCCTCCAAGGGCACCCGCCCATCATCGTAGATTGCGGTGAGCTTGTCGCCGTCGATCTCGAGCGCCGACGGCCGCCCCTTGTAGGCGCTCGCCAGCATCCCCGTATCGATGAGCACCGCGCGGCCGCCGAAGCGGACCGTGATCCGGCGGTCGGGCGTCGGCGTGTGGCCCGTCACGAAGCGCTTGGCGCCGTAGCGCTCCAGTAGCGGCGCAAACGGCCCGCCCGTGGGGTCGTCCGGCAGCGTGGCCAGGCCGCGATACCAGAGCGCACCCTCGGGCGCCACGGATGTCCAGGCGTCGATTTTCAGGATTTCCTGCGCCTCGATCAGCAACGGCACGTTCAGCCTGGAACGATCCGGCTCCTTGCCCTCCGCCTGCGCCGCCGCAATCAACGCGTTGGCGACGCCAATCTCATTCGACGCGACCTGCAGGACCTCCTGGAGCGTAAAGAAGGGTAGCGCGAGCTTCAGGTCCACCAGGCGCTCGACGAAGCGGTCCATCCGCCGGATCTCGTCGCGCACGCGGACGTTGACCTCGTCGGCCTTGGCCGGCGCCGTCGCCGCGGCAAAGCCAGCGTGCATGAAAATCGATCCGCCGTACTGCAGGAGCACGGGCTTGTCGCGGAGCCAGGCGCCGTACTTGCCGCGCGGCCCCATCGCGTCGTGGTACTCGACCAACCCGGCGGGATGCGTTGTCAGCCACGCTTCGCGGGTTTGCGCATACACCGCCGGAACGGGCTCGCCCTTCGCGGCCCTGGCGGCGCCGAGCGCCGCGTACTGCGTCCACGCCTCTTCGCGGCGGGCGTCTGACTTGGCGTCGGCGAACGTGGCGAAGATCTCGCGGGTGACGTCGCGAGTGTCGCCGATGAGGTTCATCACCTCGTGATTGCCCAGCAGCGCGATCGCCCGCCCGCCTGCCTGCCGCGCCTGCGGTTCGAGGGCCATCAGGAGGTCGAGCACCGCGCGGGTGTGCTCGCCCCGGTCCATGTTATCGCCGGTCTGGATGAGTTGTGCGCGCCCCCCGGACCACCGTCCGTCGGTGCCGATGAGGCCGGCGGCGGTGAGGATGCTCTTCAGGCTGTCGATGGCGCCGTGAATGTCACCGATGGCGACAATACGCGGCGCGCCCTGCGCGGTGAGCGGCGGGGCGGGCCAGCACAGCAGTGCCCCCGCGAGGAGGGCGGCGAGAATCCGCATCCCTAATCGTAGAACACAGACGCGCCGCGCTTGGCGACCATTTGCCTGATCTGCGCGGCCATTTGGTCGCGCCGCAGCAGGATGGCCTTCTTTTCCTTGTCGCCGACCCAGTTGTCGAGCGCCTGGTCGAGGTCCTCGAGCGTCAGCGCCGCCATCTTGGTCCACAACTGGCGATCGACGCGGCTGAGTGGCGCCATGCCCTTGAGGTCTTTCTTGTCGGTGAAGGCGCGCGAGTGGTCGATCAGGAAGAGGTGCCAGTCGTCGTCGTAAATCAGGTTGCCCTGGTTGCGATCGATGTTGGCGATGAGCAGGTCAAACATCTTCATGCGCGTGAGCTGCAGGCTCCACTTGGGTTCCGGTCCCCGCGGCGGCTTGGTGACGCTCCAGCCGTTGACGTTCTCGACCCACAACCCGGCGGCGCCGGTCCGGCCGTCGATCTTGCGTTCGACGATGGGCGGGACCATGTGGAGGTCGAGCATGCGGTCGAACTTATAGGCGGCGATTTCCGCCTTGTAGCTTTCCATGAAGCCTTTGCTGTAGCCGGGCGTAAGTGGCTTCCACACGAAGCGCGCGGCGGGTCCGCCGGGCGAGAGCACGGCGCGAAACGGCTTGGTGACGCCGATCGGCACCACCTCCATCTTGACGATCTCGCCGTCGAGCAGGAACTTCTCGATCGCGTCTTCGTGCCCGGTCCACACCAGCGAGCACTGGACGATCCGCTCGGTGACCGGGTTCTGCGCCGAGGCCGCTGTGCTGAGCACGGCCGCGACCGCCAGTGCCATCACGCCGCCCGGGAGCAACAAAAGTGCACGCATGCTTCACCTGTGTGCCAGCCGGCGGTCGTTGGGAGGCGCGGTACGTTCGCGGCCCACACCGGCTGAATTGCACGGATTGTAACAGGCCTGCGCGGAACCACGGTTGCAAACGCGGCAACGCCGGTTGTCGCGCGCGCGTCACGGAAATGGCCCGGAATTATCGAGTCGCGGCCGTGTCGATGATCCGGGGTTGGCATCGCGCAGTGCCCTGCGGCCTCTGCTGGAATCCCCGGAATTCCACAACACATGCGCCGTGAACCACTTGCGGCGAACGGTCCCGTCAGGTGTGCGGCTTGCTCCAGCAAGGGCCGACTGCGCGGGCCTTTTCGCTGTCAGCCGCCTGACCGCCAAGTTGTCGTCGAAGCCGCTCGCTCAGTCATTGAAACGCAAATTACCAAATCACCAGATCACCAAGTCACGAAATGAAGAGGAGACAACATCATGCGAACACCCCTTTCGACCGCCCTCGCGCTGTGCACGCTGCTTATGGCCGCATTCCCCGTCATCGCCGCACCGTCGCAGAACCCGGCGCCGGTGGCCGAGAAGGCCGCCCTCAACCTCAACGCGGCCACGCTCGACCAGCTGGAGGCGCTGCCGGGCATTGGCCGCAAGGTGGCCGAGCGCATTCTCGAATATCGCGCCAAGAGCGGCGGCTTCAAGAAGGTCGAGGAGCTGATGAACGTGAAGGGCATCGGCGAGAAGAGCTTCCTGAAGATCAAGCCGCTCATCACCGTGCCGAAACCCGACAAGGCGAGCGGTGTGGACTAGCAGCCGCGGTGTGGCACTGGTCGATGTGCTGGCCGCCACCGGCCTGAGCCTGGTGATGGCTGCCGTGGCCGTGCCGGTGGTTGGTGGCACGCTCGATCGCGAGCACGTGATCGTGGGTGCCGCGTATCTGGCCGCGCACGTCCAGCGTGCCCGGCTCGAATCGCTCAAGCGCGCCACCTCGGTGGCGGTCCGCCTCACGGTGATCAACGATCGCACGGCCGTCCAGCTGTTTGTTGACGGCAACGGCAACGGCGTCCTGCAGAAGGACATCGATCGCCGGGTCGATCCGGCGTTGACTGCTCTCGACTGGTTAAACGATCACGCGCGCGACGTGTCGCTCCGGATCAACCAGGGCATCGACGCGGTGGGCGGCGGCGCGGCTCTGGCGCCCGGTGATGACCCGCTGCGGATTGGTAACACCGCGTTGTTGTCGTTCAGTCCGTCAGGGAGCTCGACCAGCGGCACTGTATACCTCGCCGCCCACCGCGGACCGCAGATGGCGATTCGAGTCTACGGCGCAACGGGCCGCGTCCGCGTGTTGATGTTCGATGCGCAGGCGCGGGAATGGCGGCCGTAGGCGTCGAGGTCATCGAACGGCGCCGCGAGCGCCGCATCGTAGGCGGAGGGCCGCGCTTCGGCGCCGGCGCGGTCCTACGGCCCGGTCAGGCCGTCGTGCTCATCAACCTCAGCAGCCGCGGCGCCCTCGTGGAATCGGCGGCGCGACTGCGGCCCGGGGCGCGGACCGAGCTCCAACTCTGCGGCGGCGGCACGCGCGCGCGCGTGACGGGCCGCATCGAACGGTGCCAGGTGGTGCGTCTCGATCCGGTCCGGTATCACGGCGTGATCGTGTTCGAAGAGCGCGTCGACATCGGCGCGTCCATCGAGGGTAGCGAGTAGCGCGTCCCCGGGACGCGCAGCGCGGGGGACATCGTGATGGGAACCGCATACCCGGACAGAGGCAAGGGAGTGACGAATGCCTGACAAGACGCGCCGAAATCTGACGACTCTTTGCCGAGACGACTTGGCATCGGCTTTGATAGCCCTCCCATCACTCGTCACGGGGAGGGTCGCCATGAGGGCCGGGGTCAAGGTCACGACATCAACAGGCGCCATCGGCAGGCAGGCACGGTCGGCCGATCGGCGCAGCGGCATCCTCTCGCTTGTCCGGCACGTCGCCGCGGATCTCATCACGACCACGGAGCGGCGGAATTTGCCGCGGTTTCTGACCGCGCGGCTCAGCCAGCTCGCCGGCGTCCGCAGCATCCGGCTGAAGGAACTCTCGGCATCGATGCCGACCCGGTCGCTCCAGCCGGTGCGGGCGCGAGATTACGTGGCCTATGTCGTGCCGGTGAAGGAACCCGGCCGGCAGGTGATGCTCGAAGCCACCTTCAGCACGCACGGCGGCCCCGACGCGTGGACCTGCCAACTGATCGAGACCGCCTCGCACCTGGCCGCGGTGCTGATGGAGGCCGAGCGCCTGGCCAACACCCCGCCGCCGCTGACCGCCGCCGAGCGTGACGGGGCCGCGCCGCTGATTGGATCCAGCGAGGTGATGCGCGCGCTTCGGGATCGCGTGGAACGGGTCGCCAGCACCGACTTCACCGTCCTCATCGAGGGCGAGAGCGGGGTGGGCAAGGAACTGGTGGCCCGTCAGATCCACGAACTCGGCCGCCGCCGGCAGGGGCCGTTCGTGGCCATCAATTGCGCGGCGCTCGTGGAATCGCTGATCGAGGCGGAGTTGTTCGGCATCGAGGAACGCACCGCCACGGGCGTTCGTGGCCGCCGCGGCAAGTTCGAGCATGCTGACGGCGGCACCCTGTTCCTGGACGAGGTCTCCGACCTGTCGATGGCGGCGCAGGCGAAGTTGTTGCGGGCCATTCAAGACTTCACGGTGGAACGCGTTGGCGGCAACGGCGTGCGGCACATCAACACGCGGATTGTGGCGGCGACCAACCGGCCGCTGTCGGGGCTGGTCGAGCGCGGCCTGTTCAGGACGGACCTGTTCTATCGCTTGAGCGGCGTCGAGATCTGCGTGCCGCCGCTGCGCCGGCGGAAGGGCGACATCCTGGAGCTGACGCAGTACTTCCTCGCGCGCCACGAGGGCCGGGGCCGCCTGAGCATGACGACCGCCGCCGTTGACGCGCTGATCGCGTACGACTGGCCCGGCAACGTCCGCGAGCTGGAGCGCATGCTCGAAGGCGCCATCGCCACCGCGGAGTCGCGGCAGATCAGCCTGGACGACCTGCCGGTCAGCCTGCGCGGCACCTACGGTGAGGTGCTGGTGCCGGCGTTCCGGCTCGGCGACACCATGCGGGCCTGGGGCAGCCGCTACGCGCGCCTCGTGCTCGAGAAGAACGCGGGCAACAAGCGGCAGGCGTGCCGCCTGCTCGACATCAGCTATCACACGCTCAATGCGTATCTCAGGTATCGCCCGGCACCCGCCTTGCTGTCGTCAGAACCGGCGGGGCCGGCAGGCGACGTGGCGGCGCCGCGCTGAATGGTCCGGCGGAAGCCGGACGCCACATGGACGCGCCCGGCTGAAGCCGGACACCACATGTTCACTGGTTCGCCGGAAGCCTCCGGCAAGTGGAAGGCGGCGAGGCGGGGCGGAGGTGCCGTGCGGTCATGCGCCGATCTTCGGGACGTGGTCGGAGGAAGTCATGGGTCGAAGACTGTTGTTGGGAGTTGCTCTGGTCGCCGGGATCGTCACGCCCGGCGCGTGGCTCGAGGCGGCGCCGCGCAAGGCGGCCGTTGAGACGAAGTTCACGCTCGGCTGGGTGGGTGACGAGCCCACGCTGCGCGTCGAAGGGCGCGGCGTGAAGTTCTTCAAGCGGGTCGGACGCGACAAGGTGGCCATTCGCGTCGAAGTGCCGGGGGACGTCGTGGAGCTCGAGGCCGAGATGAACGGCGCCGTTCGGATTGGCCGCCAGGGCCGGTTCCTGCGGTTGCAGATGAAGGACCACTTCGAGGCGAGCATCGCCAAGGTGCAGAAGCTCACGGCGGGTTCCCGGGCGCTCGACGGCCTGGAGGGCCTGGTCGCCTCGCTCCAGGCCGACGATCGGCAGGAAGCGCGCTCCGTGATGACCTCGTACGCACTCCTGCATGCGGTGCGAGGCAGCGCCGGGCCCATCCAAGCCGTGGCCGCCACCGTGAAGGCGGCGGCAACGGGCCGCGGCGTTCGCGCCGCCTCGACCGCTCGGGAGGAAACTCCCTTCGCCTGCTGGGCCGAATACGCCGTCACCATGGTCGACTACGTCGTCGAGTTCAATTCCTGCGTCGACAGCTACTGGTGGATTCCGGGCTGGCCCGCGGGGTGCGCGTTCCAATTCACCGTGCAAGCCGAGCTTGCCTGGTTCTGGGTTCTGAGTTGCTCGGGAGGGATGCCGGTTTAGACTCAACGCAACTGACGAAGGAGGCGTTTCATGCTGCTCTGGATCCTCGGTGAAGTTGTCGTCGGTCTGTTGGGGGCTGGACTCGCGTTGGCTCTTGCGGTTCCGGCGGCAATGCGGCTGGGATACGGGACCGGTCCCGCACTCGGGGTTGTGGTCACCGCCGGTTCGCTTGTTGGTGCTGTGGTGTACGGTGAGCGACTCCGAAGGCGCCGAAAGGCCCGTGAGTCGCCTTGACCGTGACGGAGCGGCATAGTACCTTTCGGGGGTTCACTCCAATCGGGTGAACCCCCTCATTAAATGACTGATTCCGCTCACGCTCCTCTCAAAAGAACACCGCTTCACGGCTCGCACGTCGCGCTCGGCGCCCGCATGGTCCCCTTCGGCGGCTGGGACATGCCGGTGGAGTATTCGGGCATCACCGCGGAGCACATGGCCGTGCGGACCGCCGCCGGCCTGTTCGACGTCTCCCACATGGGCGAGGTCGAAATCGCCGGCAAGGGCGCCCTCGAGGCCGTCCAGCACATCACCAGCAACGACGCGTCGAAGCTGCAGGTGGGGCAGATCCAGTATTCGGGCCTGACCTCGCCCGAAGGTACCTTCGTGGACGACCTGCTGGTCTACCGCTTTGGGCCGTCGCACTACCTGCTGGTGATCAACGCCGGCAACATCGACAAGGACTGGGCGTGGATTTCGGCCAAGGCCCACGAGGCCGTGCCCGGCGTGGCCACGGTGAACTCGAGCAGCCGCTACGCGCTGATCGCCATCCAGGGCCCCAAGGCGCAGGAGATCCTGCAGACGCAGACGGAAATCGACCTGCAGGCCATCAAGTACTACTGGTTTGCGCACGGCGAGGTCGCCGCCGTCCGCGGCACGGTGTCGCGCACCGGTTACACCGGCGAAGACGGCTTCGAAATCATGATCCCGCCCGCCATGGCGCCCACCGTGTGGGATGCGCTGCTGGAGGCCGGGAAGCCGCACGGGTTGATCCCGGCCGGCCTCGGCGCCCGCGACACGCTGCGCCTCGAGGCCTCGATGCGGCTGCACGGCAACGACATCGACGAAACCACCACCGTGGTTGAAGCGGACCTCGGGTGGATTGTCGGCTGGAACAAGCCGGAGTTCCTCGGCCGCGACGTGCTGCACGCGCAGAAGGCGAACGGCACGGCGAAGACGCTGGTCGGCTTCGAGATGACCGAGCGGGCCATCGCCCGTCACGGTCACTCGGTGTTCCACAACGGCCAGCCAGTCGGTGTCGTCACCAGCGGCACCCAGACGCCATTCCTCAAGAAGGCGATCGGCATGGCTTACGTGCCGCCCGCGCTCAAGGCTCCCGGCACTGAATTCGAGATCGACATCCGCGGCCGCCGCGCCAAGGCGGTGGTTGTTCCCATGCCCTTTTACAAACGCCCCAAGAAGAGCTGACCCATGTCCTATCCAGCCGACCTCAAGTACACGAAAGAGCACGAGTGGATTCGCATCGAAGGTGACACCGGCGCCGTCGGCATCACCGACTTCGCCCAGCAGCAGCTCGGCGACGTCGTCTACGTCGAACTGCCGGAGGCCGGCTCGACCATCACCGCCGGCCAGGTGTTCGGGACCATCGAATCGGTGAAGGCCGTGTCGGAACTGTTCGCGCCGGTCACCGGCGAAGTGGTGGCCACCAACGGCGAGCTCAAGGATCGCCCCGACTTCGTGAACAGCAAGCCCCACGACACCTGGATGGTGAAGGTGAAGCTGGCCAACCCCGGTGAGGCGGCGGCGCTGATGGATTCGGCCGCCTACGAAAAGCTCATTCAAAAATGAAGCAGGTTCCTTTTCTCGAGCCCCTCGACACGTTCGTCCCCCGTCACATCGGCCCGCGCGGCAACGACGTGGCGGCCATGCTCAAGGCCGTCGGCGCCTCGTCATTGGATCAGCTCATCGACGAAGCCATCCCCGCCAGCATCCGCCTCCCGGCGCCGCTGAACCTGCCGCCGGCGGAGAGCGAATCCACCTACCTCGCGCGCCTCAAGGGCATTGCGAAGAAGAACAAGGTGTTCCGCAGCTTCATCGGCCTCGGCTATGCCGATACGTTGACGCCCAGCGTGATTCGCCGGTGCCTGTTCGAGAACCCGGGCTGGTACACGCCCTACACGCCGTACCAGGCGGAAATCGCGCAAGGCCGCCTCGAGTCGCTCCTCAACTTCCAGACCATGGTCACCGACCTGACCGGCATGGCGGTGGCGAACGCCTCGCTACTGGACGAAGGCACGGCGGCGGGCGAGGCCATGACGCTGCTGCACCGCGTGCAGGGCAAGAAGCTCGGCGACGCCAGCGGCACGTTCCTGGTGTCGGACCGCTGCTTCCCGCAGACCATCGCCGTGCTGCGCAGCCGCGCGGAACCGCTCGGCATCGCGCTCAAGATCGGCCCGGCCGACCAGATGAACCTGGACGAACCGGCAGTGTTCGGCGCGCTCGTGCAGTATCCGGACGAAGCGGGACGCCTCGAAGACCTGAAGCCATTCATCGACCGGGCCCACGCCGCGGGCGTGCGCGTCGCGGTGGCGACGGACCTGCTGGCGCTGGCGCTGGCGACCTCGCCGGGTGAAATGGGCGCCGACGTGGTGTTCGGTAACTCGCAACGCTTCGGCGTGCCGCTGGGGTTTGGCGGGCCGCACGCGGCGTTTTTCGCCACCAGCCAGGACTACGTGCGCCACATGGCGGGCCGCCTGATCGGCGTGTCGGTTGACGCGCACGGTCATCGCGCTTACCGCATGGCGCTGCAGACGCGCGAGCAGCACATTCGCCGCGAGAAGGCGACCTCGAACATCTGCACCGCGCAGGCGCTGCTCGCCAACATGGCGGCGATGTACGCCGTGTATCACGGTCCCGAGGGGATCAAGGCGATTGCCTCGCGCGTGCACACCTTCGCGCGCTCGCTCGAGGGCGCGCTGGCGTCGCTCGGCTACCAGCAGTCGAACCTTCACTATTTCGACACGCTTCGGGTCAAGACCGATGCGGCGAAGGTGAAGGCGATCCGCATCGCGGCGGAACAGTACCAGCTCAACTTCCGCTACGTCAGCGACGCCGAAGTGGGCATCTCGCTCGATGAAACGGTGACGACCACGGACCTGACCGCCATGCTCGAGGTGTTCGCGTCGGCGGCCGGCAAGCAGGGCGTGGCGGCGGTCGCCGACCTGAGCGCGGCGCAGAAGCCGTCGTGGCCCGAGGCGCTGCAGCGCAAGAGCGCCTACCTCACGCACCCGGTGTTCAACACGCATCACTCGGAATCCGAGATGATGCGCTACATCCGCGGCCTCGAGCGCAAGGACGTCGGCCTCGACACCTCGATGATCCCGCTCGGCTCCTGCACGATGAAGCTCAACGCGGCCACGGAGATGTATCCCGTGTCGTGGGAGGAGTTCTCACGCATCCATCCGTTCGTGCCCGCGGATCAGGCCGAAGGCTACCGGCAGATCGTCGACGAGTTGGCGGCGGCGCTATGCGAGATCACCGGCTTCGCGGCGGTGTCGCTGCAGCCCAACTCGGGCGCGCAGGGTGAGTTCGCCGGCCTGGCGGTGCTGCGCGCGTATCACCAGTCGCGTGGCGACGCCGCCCGGAACGTGATCCTGATTCCGTCGTCCGCGCACGGCACCAACCCGGCGAGCGCCGTGATGGCCGGCTTCAAGGTGGTGGTGGTCGCCACCGACGCCAGCGGCAACGTCGATGTGGCGGATCTGAAGACGAAGGCCGGGGAGCACGCCAAGGACCTCGCCGGCCTGATGATCACCTATCCCTCGACCCACGGGGTGTTCGAGGATTCAATTCGCGACATCTGCGCCGCCATTCACCAGTTCGGCGGCCAGGTCTACATGGACGGCGCCAACATGAACGCGCAGGTGGGGCTGACCAGTCCCGCCACCATCGGCGCCGACGTCTGCCACCTCAACCTCCACAAGACCTTCGCCATTCCGCATGGCGGCGGCGGTCCGGGGATGGGGCCGATCGGCGTCGCGAAACACCTCGCGCCGTTCCTGCCCGGGCATCCGCTCGTGGACGTTCGGAGGGCGCCGGCTTCAGCCGGCGCCGACATGTCGATTCCGCCGGTCGCCGCCGCCCCGTGGGGCAGCGCCAGCATCCTGCTGATCGCGTATGCCTACATCCGCATGCTGGGCGCGGCCGGGGTGACGGATGCGACCCGCTTCGCCATTCTCAACGCCAATTACATCAAGTCACGGCTCGAGCCGCACTACGACGTGCTCTACACCCGTGCCAACGGCCGCGTGGCGCACGAGATGATCTTCGACCTGCGCGCGTTCAAGGCCAAGGGCGTGGAAGAAGGCGACGTCGCCAAGCGCCTGATGGATTACGGCTTCCACGCGCCGACGGTGTCGTTCCCGGTGCCGGGTACCCTGATGATCGAGCCGACGGAGAGCGAACCGAAGGCCGAACTCGATCGTTTCTGCGACGCGCTGATCGCGATCCGCCAGGAGATCGAGGACGTGATCACCGGCAAGGTGGACGCGAAAGACAACGTGTTGAAGCACGCGCCGCACACCGCGGCGGCGGTGACAGCCGACGCCTGGCCACATGCGTATTCGCGTGAGCTGGCGGCGTATCCGCTGCCGTGGGTGAAGGCCGGCAAGTTCTGGCCCAGCGTGGGCCGCATCGACAATCCCCACGGCGACAGAAACCTGATGTGCATCTGTCCGCCGACCGAAGTCTATTCGTAGGGCCTGGCTCGT
>CAYHCX010000024.1:8181-10779 GCA_964355095.1 uncultured Acidobacterium sp. | reverse complement strand
TCGTAGGGCCTGGCTCGTAGGGCCGCCCTTTATGGGCGGCCGGCAGCCGAGAGCGCTTCCGCCTGGCGGCGGTACTCCGCCAGCAACTGCCTGGTGATGGGCCCAACCCGCCCATCACCAATCGTCCTGTCGTCCACCTGGACGATGGGCACGATCTCTTTGGTCGTGCTGGTGAAAAAGGCCTCATCGGCGCCGAACAGATCCGCGTCTGTCAGCGGCCTCTCCTCGCAGCCGATGCCGATGCCGGCGCCCACCTCGATCGTGAACGCGCGCGTGATGCCGGCCAGCAGGCCGGCGTCGAGCGGCGGCGTCCGCACCGCGCCCTTCGACACGATGAACAGGTTCGACTGCGTGCACTCGGCCAGTTCGCCACGATAGTTCCTGAAGATGGCCTCCGCCGCGCCGGCGCGGATCGCCTGCTGCATCCCCAGCGCGTTGTTCAGGAGGTTGTTGCTCTTGATCAGCGGCGACACCGATTCTGGGTGGTTGCGGATCACGTCTGCCACCATCACCACCTTGACGCCCTTCTCGTAGTGCGTGGCGGGTGTGGGCGGCAGCGGTTTGGCAATGATCACGAGAGACGGGGTCGGGCACGCCGCGGGGTCGTAGGTAATCTCGCCCACGCCGCGGGTCAGCAGGATGCGGACATAGGCATCGTTGCCGCTCTCGTAGGGCCCCCCTTTATGGGGGGCCGCTCCAAGCCCCGCCGCCTTCATCGTCTCCAGCGACCGGCGTTCGATCTCCGCATCTGAAAACGGGACATCCAACCCG
The DNA here is from genome assembly GCA_964355095.1 of uncultured Acidobacterium sp. GTDB lineage: Bacteria > Acidobacteriota > Vicinamibacteria > Vicinamibacterales > UBA2999 > 12-FULL-67-14b. The sequence goes on along the minus strand of CAYHCX010000024.1, from coordinate 10,008 downwards.
ATGCGCGCCGCCGACGCGCGCAGGCGCGCCTGGTGGCGGTCGAACAGGAACGGCACGCCGTGATAGGTGCGGAAGACCTCGTAGACGCCCTCCCCATAGAGAAAGCCGTGGTCGTAGACCGGAATGACGGCGTGGGCGGCGTCGGTGATCACGCCGTTGACATTGACGTATGCGCTCATCGTCGACCAGCGTACCTCAAGCGCCGGGTTGGTGCTACATTGACATCGATCCCATGAGAATCCTCAACGCCGACCAGATGCGGGAAGCCGATCGCCGGACGATCCAGGACATCGGCCTCGCCTCGCTGGTCCTCATGGAAAACGCCGGCCGGCAGGTCGTCGCGGCCATCGAATCCCTCTATCCCGACCTTGCCGACCGCAGCGTCGCCATTGTCTGCGGCAAGGGCAACAACGGCGGCGACGGGTTCGTGGCGGCCCGCACGCTGCACCAGCGAGGCGTGGACGTCTCGGTGTTCGTGATTGGCACGGTCGCCGAGATCAAGGGCGATGCGCGGATCAACCTCGACATCCTCGGGCGCATCGGGCAGGACGTGGTGGAAGTGGCCGACGAGACCGCGTGGGAACTGCATGGCAGCGAGATCACCGGCCACGACCTCATCATCGACGCCATGTTCGGCACCGGCCTGAAGACGCCGCTGACCGGGTTCTACGAAACGGTGGTCGCCGACCTCAACGAGGGCGGGGTGCCGATTGTCTCCATCGACATGCCGTCGGGGATGTCGGCCGATACCTGCGACCTGATTGGCGACGCGATTGACGCCACGGTCACCGTGACCCTGGGCGCGCCGAAGCTGCCGCTGGTGTTGCCGCCGGCGGAATCCAAGTCCGGCGAAGTGGTGATTGCCGACATCGGCATCCCCGCCGGCGTGTTCGAGCTGCTCGAGGGCCCGCGCATCGAACTGCTGACGCGCGAGCAGATGCGGCCGCTGGTGCCGCTCCGCGCGGTGGACTCGCACAAAGGGGACTTCGGGCGCGTCGTCGTGGTGGCCGGATCGATGGGGAAGGCCGGGGCCGCCGTGTTGTGCGCGCAGGGCGCCATGCGGTCCGGTGCCGGGCTGGTCACCGTGGCGTCGCCGCGCTCCTGCCAGCCGACCATCGCCGCGCATGCGGTCGAGTACATGACCGAGGCCCTCGACGAGACGCCCGACGGCACCGTGCACTTCTCGGCGGCCGATGCGGTGCTGGGCATCGACGCGGACGTGATTGTCGCCGGTCCGGGGCTGGGCCGGGGCGAGGGCGTCACCACGTTCGTGCGCGAGCTGTTGGACAAGTACGACGGCCCGCTCGTGCTCGACGCCGACGCGCTCAACGCGTTCGCGGACGAGCCGTCGCTGCTGGCTGGGCGCGAGGGCCGCGATTTGATCATTACCCCGCATCCGGGCGAGATGGCGCGGCTGGTGGGCTGCTCCGTCGAGGACCTCCAGGCCGACCGCATCGGCATCGCCACCGAGTTCGCCAAGCGCCACAGGCTCTACGTCGTCCTCAAGGGTTACCGCACGCTGGTGGTCACGCCGGAGGAGAAGGTGTTCGTGAACCCGACAGGATGTCCCGGCATGGCCACCGGCGGAACCGGCGACGTGCTGGCCGGCATGCTGGCGGCATGGCTGGCGCAGTTGCTCGACGCGGAGGCGGCGTGCCGGCTGGCCGTGTATCTGCACGGCTCCGCAGGAGAGCTGGCGGACGCCGACAGCGGGGAAGTCTCGATGACCGCCAGTGACCTCGTCGATCACATCGGCGATGCCGTGCTCGAGCTCACGGCCCGCCGTCGCGTGGCCACCAAAGCCGCCGATTGAAGATTACAGCCACA
>CAYHCX010000024.1:0-8081 GCA_964355095.1 uncultured Acidobacterium sp. | reverse complement strand
CACAGATTCATTTCTTCACGTGGTGTACGAATCCAACTCCGAAGCCGACACGCGCGCGTTTGCCGCGCGCTTCGCGGCCACGCTCCAGCCGGGCGCGGTCCTCTTGTTGTCCGGCGATCTGGGAGCGGGCAAGACGGCCTTCGTCCGCGGCCTCGCCGAAGGGCTCGGCATCGATCCCGCGGACGTCACCAGCCCGACCTTCACCCTCGTCCACGAGCATCGCCAGGGCCGGCTGCCGTTGGTTCACGTCGATCTGTATCGATTGAATGAGGCCGACCTGGACGAGCTTGGGATGGATGCCGACCTGGCCGAGCAGGGTGTGCTGGCGATCGAGTGGGCCGAGCGACTGTCGCGAGGGCTGCCGGGCAGCGTGAGGGTGGAGATCGTGACCACCGGGGAAGACGTTCGCACGATCACGGTCTCCCCACGAGGCTCGTAGCGGAGCCCATGTTAGACTGGTTAATGACTGGTTAAAACAGGGACGCCATGACCAAAGTGACTGCGTTTGAGGCCAAGACCCGCTTCGGCGAACTGCTGGAACGCGTGTCAAAGGGCGAAGAGATCGTGATTACCCGTCACGACAAACCGGTGGCGCGTTTGGTACCGGAAGGCGCTCAACGCATGGACGATGTCCGGCGAGCGGTAGCCGGACTGCGTGAGCTGCAGTCACGCATCCGCCGCCGGTCGAGGGCGAAGCTTTCTGACCGCGACGTGCGGTCGGCTATCGACGAAGGCCGCCCGTGACCCAAGCGTTCGTTGCCGATGCCTCTGTGGCGATTGCCTGGGTCCACCCGTCGCAGGCCACTCCAGAGACCATGGCGATGCTGGAGGCGATTGCCGACGGCGCGACGCTGGAGGTGCCGGCCCTGTGGCCCCTCGAGGTGGCCAATGCCCTGACCGTCCTCGCCCGCCGTGGCAAGGTGACGGCAGACGAGCGGCGCGACGCACTGGGCTGGTTGCGCGGGCTCCGGCTGCACGTGGATCACGAAATGGCCGCGCTTGGGTTCTCGCGGCTCCCGGAACTGGCGACCACTTACAACCTGTCGGTTTACGACGCGGCCTACCTGGAGTTGGCGCAGCGGCGCCGGCTCGCCTTGGGCTGCAAGGATGGCGCCCTTCGAGCGGCCGCGCGCAAGAGCGGCGTGAGCCTGTTCACGGTCGGCGAAGGCTGACGAATGGGATAAGTCCTTCCCGCATCCTATTCCACGCGGTAGTTCGGGCTCTCCTTGGTAATCGTCACGTCGTGCACGTGGCTCTCGCGGAAGCCGGCGTTGGTGATGCGGATGATCTCCGCGTCGCGCTGCAGGTCGGTAATGGTCGCGGCGCCGCAATAGCCCATGCCGGCGCGCAGGCCGCCGATTAGCTGGTGCACCACCATCGACATGCTGCCCTTGTGCTGCACGCGGCCCTCGATGCCCTCGGGCACGAGCTTCTCCATGCTCGGCTTGCCGGCCGGGCTGGTGCCGCTTTCGAGCTCGAAGTCGTCCTGGAAGTAGCGGTCGCGGCTGCCCTTGCGCATGGCGCCAATCGACCCCATCCCGCGGTACTCCTTGAACGTGCGGCCCTGGAACAGGATCAGCTCGCCCGGGCTCTCGTCGGTGCCGGCGAACAGGTTGCCGGCCATCACGCAACTCGCGCCCACGGCCAGCGCCTTCACCACGTCGCCCGAGGTCCGGATGCCGCCGTCGGCAATCACCGGGATGTCGTGCCTGGCGGCCGCGGCCGCGCACTCGGCGACCGACGAGATCATCGGCATGCCGATGCCGGCGACGATGCGGGTGGTGCAGATCGAGCCGGCGCCGATGCCGACCTTCACGGCGTTCACGCCAATCCTGATCAGCGACTCGGTGGCTGCCGCGGTGGCGACGTTGCCGGCAATCAGCTCGAGGTCCGGGAACGCCTTGCGGATCTGCTGGACGATGTCCATCACGCCCTGCGAGTGGCCGTGGGCGGTGTCCACCACCAGCACGTCGACGTGGGCGTTGACCAGCGCGGTGGCGCGCTCGAGCGTGTCGCGGGCAATGCCGACCGCCGCGCCCGTGCGCAGCCGGCCGAGCGAGTCCTTGCACGCGTTGGGGTACTTGATCGCCTTCTGGATGTCCTTGACGGTGATCAGGCCCTTCAGCTTGAAGTCCTTGTCCACGACCAGGAGCTTCTCGACCTTGGCCTTATGCAGGATCGCCCGCGCCTGGTCGAGCGTGGTGCCGACCGGCACGGTGATCAGCTTGTCCTTGGTCATCACCTCCGACACCGGCCGCGCGGTGTTGGTCTCGAAGCGGAGGTCGCGGTTGGTGAGGATGCCGACCAGCCGGCCTTCACGGCTGCCGCCTTCGGTAATCGGCACGCCGGAGATGCGGTACTTCTGCATCAGCTCGAGCGCTTCCCGGATCAGGGCGGTCGGACCCACGGTGATCGGGTTGACGATCATCCCACTCTCGGACCGCTTGACGCGGTCCACCTCGATCGCCTGGTTTTCGATGGAGAGGTTCTTGTGGATGATGCCCATGCCGCCTTGCTGCGCCATGGCGATGGCCATCTCCGACTCGGTGACGGTGTCCATCGCCGCGCTCAAGAGCGGCACGTTCAGCTTGATGTTCCTGGTGAGGCGCGTGGTGACATCGACCTGCGCCGGCAGCACGGTCGAGTGCCGGGGGACCAGCAGGATGTCGTCGAAGGTGAGGGCAGTCCGTAATCCAGATTCGAGAGGGTTCATTAGGCTCCGTGACACTTCTTGAATTTCTTCCCGCTGCCGCACCAGCACGGGTCGTTGCGGCCGACCTTCGGCTCGTCGCGCTTCACCGTCTTGATGGGCGCGTCGTCGCCGCCAACACGGGTGGGCCTGCCCTGAGCGGAGTCGAAGGGCGCGCGCTCCTGGGTGAGGTCGTCAGGCACGCCGGCCGGCGCCGCGGCCTTCTGTGTGAACAGCGACGGGCGCTCCTGCGCCGGGTTGTTGTAGTTCAGGGCCGGCTTGCGCGGGGCGGGCCGCGCCGGAACCGCCAGGGTCGGTTCGCCGCCTTCGCGTTCCACCACCGGCTTGAGCCACCACAAGTAGCGCACGATCTCTTCCTCGATACGCCGCCGCATGTCCTGGAAGAGCGCGAAGCTCTCCTTCTTGTACTCAACCAGCGGGTCGCGCTGGCCGTAGCCGCGCAGGCCGATGCCTTCCTTGAGGTGGTCGAGTGAGTAGAGGTGGTCCTTCCACTGCTGATCGACGATCTGCAGCATCAAGTCGCGTTCGACCCGCGTCAGAATCTCGCGGGGGACGATGTTCTCTTTGTCGACGTAGCGTGCCACGACCTTGGCCCACAGCGCGTCGTGCACTTCATCGGCGCTCATCTCGCCGTACTTGAGTGAGGCGAAGTCGTCGTCGCCGAGCGCAAACAGCTGTGACAGGTCACGCTGGAGGGCGGGGATGTCCCATTCGTCGGGGTCCTTTTCGGAGCCGATGAACTCTTCGAACTTCTCGTCGAACAGCTCCTCGGCGGTGGCCATCACGTAGCCGCGGATCTCGCTGACTTCGTCTTCGCTGAGGTGGATCTTGCCTTCAAGAATCTCGCGGCGCAGCGTGTAGACGCTCTCGCGCTGCTTGTTCATCACGTCGTCGTATTCGAGCAGGTGCTTGCGGACGGCGAAGTTCTGCGCCTCGACCTGCTTCTGGGCGCGCTCAATGGCGCGGCTGACCATGCCGTGTTCGATCGGCACGCCCTCTTCCATGCCCAGGCGCTGCATCAGGCCGGAGATGCGGTCGGAGCCAAAAATACGCATCAGGTCGTCTTCGAGCGAGAGGTAGAAGCGCGACGAGCCGGGGTCGCCCTGGCGGCCGGCACGGCCGCGCAGCTGGTTGTCGATGCGGCGGGCTTCGTGGCGTTCGGTGCCGATGATGTGGAGACCGCCGAGGTTGACGACCTGCTTGTGTTCCTCTTCGCACTGCAGCTTGAAGTGCGTGAAGATGCGGTCCCAGTCGGCGGTCTTGACGCGATAGAAGCTATCGAGGTGGAAGAAGTTGACGAACTCGTCGTCATCCACGTACTTTTCCTCGCCCTTGACGACCTTTTCGGCGACGCCCTCGTTCAGGCTCTGCTGGCGCGCCATGTACTCGGGGTTGCCGCCGAGCAGGATGTCGGTGCCGCGGCCCGCCATGTTGGTGGCAATGGTCACCGCGTCCTTGCGGCCGGCCTGGGCGACGATCTCCGCTTCCTGCGCGTGATACTTGGCGTTGAGCACGATGTGCCTGGTGCCCTTCTTCTTCAGCATGCTCGAGAGACGTTCCGACTTCTCGATCGAGACGGTGCCGACCAGCGCCGGGCGGCCTTCTTCCTGCCGCTTGATGATGTCGTCGACGATGGCGGCCCACTTCTCGCCTTCGGTGCGATACACCAGGTCCGGTTCCTCGACGCGCTGCATCGTCCGGTTGGTCGGGATCACCATCACGTCGAGCTTGTAGATCTTGGCGAACTCGGGGGCCTCGGTTTCGGCGGTACCGGTCATGCCGGAGAGCTTCTGGTACTTGCGGAAGTAGTTCTGAAAGGTGATGGTGGCGAGCGTCTGGTTCTCGCGCTCGATCTTCACGCCTTCCTTCGCCTCAACCGCCTGGTGCAGGCCATCGCTCCAGCGCCGGCCCGGCATCAGGCGACCGGTGAACTCGTCCACGATCACGACGCCGCCGTCCTTGATCATGTACTGCACGTCGAGCTTGTAGTGGACGTGGGCGCGCAGCCCCTGCTGCACGTGGTGGAGCAGCGGCATGTTGGCCGGGTCGTAGAGGCCGCCGGGCTGCATGCGATGCGAGAGCAGTTGCTCGGCCTTGGCCATGCCGGTTTCGGTCAGCGTGGCGGTCTTGTTCTTCTCGTCCACCACGTAGTCGCCCGAGGCTTCGAGGCGCTCGCGATCCTCGCCCTTGGTCTGGCCCTGGTGCACTTCGCCGCGCGTCAGCTTGGGAATGATGCGATCGACCTCGTAGTAGAGGTCGGTGGACTCTTCCGCGGGACCCGAGATGATCAGCGGGGTGCGCGCCTCGTCGATCAGGATGCTGTCCACTTCGTCCACGATCGCGAAGTGGTGGCCCCGCTGCACCATGGCCGAGAGGTCGAACTTCATGTTGTCGCGGAGGTAGTCGAAGCCGAACTCGTTGTTGGTGCCGTAGGTGATGTCGCAGCCGTAGGCGACCTGGCGCTGCTGGTCGTTAAGGTCGTGCTGGATGACGCCGACCGACATGCCGAGGAAGCGGTAGAGGCGGCCCATCCACTCCGAGTCGCGGCGGGCGAGGTAGTCGTTGACCGTGACGACGTGGACACCCTTGCCTTCGAGGGCGTTGAGGTAGGCCGGCAGGGTCGCGACCAGCGTCTTGCCTTCGCCGGTCTTCATCTCGGCAATCGTGCCGTTATGCAGCACGATGCCGCCGATCAACTGCACGTCGTAGTGGCGCATCTGCAGCACGCGGCGGCCGCCTTCGCGGACCACGGCAAACGCCTCGGCGAGCAGGTCTTCGATGGTCTCGCCCGTGGCCAGACGGGCGCGGAATTCCGCGGTCTTGGCCTTGAGCTGTTCGTCGCTCAGGGTCTTGATGCGGCCTTCGAATTCGTTGACCTCGGCCACGCGCGGGCGCAGCTTCTTCAGGTCACGATCGTTTTGACTGCCGAGGACTTTGGTGAGGAGCTGACCAAACATGATGGGAAAAAGGCAGGATGCCTATCTCCCGATTATACAGGCTTGGGGCTTGAGACTTGGGGCTTGAGTTGCGACCTGAGGCCACAAGCCTCAAGCCTCACGTCCCAAACCTGCTAGTTCGCGCTGGCGCGGCGCGGGTTGAGGAGGAGCTGGAGGGGGTTCAGGATGCGGCCGTTGGCGCGCACTTCGTAGTGCAGATGCGAACCGGTGGTGCGGCCGGTGGCGCCGACGAGGCCGAGCAGGTCGCCGCGCTTGACGGTCTGGCCATCGCGGACCTTGAAGGCCGACATGTGGCCGTAGCGGGTTTCGATGCCGTAGCCGTGATCGATCACGACCAGGTTGCCGTAGTTGCCGGACATCGCGGCCGTGGTGACCTTGCCGTCGGCGGTGGCGTAGATCGGGTCACCCTTGTCGGCAGAGATGTCGAGGCCGGGGTGGAAGTCTTTCTCGCCGGTGAGCGGGTCGGAGCGGTTGCCCATGCTCGACGACAGCCAGCCGTGCGTCGGCCAGATCGACGGCGTGGCCGCGGCCAGCGAGTTGCGCTTGTCGACGTCGGAGCGCACGGTCTGCAGGCGGCTCTCGAGGCCCTGCAGCAGGTCCTTGAGCAGGCCGAAGGTATTTTCAGGCGAGCCGAGTCCGGGCGTGACGGTGGTCAGCGCGGCGCCGGCCGTCGGGCCGCCCATCGCCCGGTTCTTGACCACGGCCGGCAGCTTGTCCATCGAGGCCTGCAGCGACGGATCGAGCGCCGCCTTGGCGCCGAGGTCCGACATGGTCGTTTGCAGGGCGAGGATCTGGCCGGCGAGCGTCTCGGTGGCGGCGCGGTAGTTGGCGTTCTCGAGCTCGAGCGTGTCGTGCGATGCGTACAACTGCGCCACGTCGTAGCGGGCCTTCGATGCGGCGCCCAGGCCGATCAGCATCGGCATGCCCATGGCGAGGCTTACCACCGTGACGGCGGCCTTCACGCTGATGGTGAAACGGCGCACCACTCCGGTGGTGCGATCAGCGAGTACGATCGTGTAGCGCTTGGAGAGCATCAAGTACCTGTGTTGATTCGGGTTCCGGGCCTTGCGGCGCGAATCCGTAAGGCTAACATGCCCCCCCATGATCCCGAAGCGGAAACTACCGGAGTGCGCGGATATTCGCCTGTTGTTCGCCTGGGCACGCTTGGGGACCCAGAATTCACAGAAGGTCATGAGTTCAACAGAAGGTCAGGAGATCAGAAGAAACGGCTTTCTTCTGATCTCTTGATCTCCTGTTTATCTCATGGACTCCTGTGAACACCCGTCACCGCAAGGCGGCGCCCGAGTCGCCGGTCTCGACGAAGCGGTACTGCAGCGCCTCCGCCAGATGCTCTGTCGTGATCTGCTCGGCACTGCCCAGGTCCGCGATGGTTCGCGCGACGCGGATGATGCGGTGGAAGCCGCGCGCCGACAGGTGCAGGCGTTCGGCTGAGCGCTCGAGGAGCTTGCGGCCCGCCAGGTTGAGCGGCGCGTGCTTCTTCAGTTCTGACCCGGCGAGCTGCGCGTTCACTCGGGCGCGGGCCCCGCGCGCGAGCTGACGAGCTCGAGCCTCGAGCACGCGCTCGCGCACCGCCGCGGAGGATTCGCCAGCCGGCCCTTCTGTCAAGGCGGTGACCGGCACCGCCTCGACCTCCACGATCAGATCCAGCCGATCCCGCAGCGGCCCTGATAGCCGGTTGCGATAGCGCGCTATCTGCTGCGGCGTGCACTTGCACGCCCGTTTTGGGTCGCCGTGATAGCCACACGGACACGGGTTCATCGCCGCCACCAGCACGAAGCGCGCGGGGAACATCACCGATCGCAACGCGCGCGACACCGTGATGCGGCCTTCCTCGATCGGCTGGCGCAACGCCTCGAGCACGCGGCGATCGAACTCCGGCATCTCATCCAGGAACAGCACGCCGTGATGGGCCAGGCTCACCTCGCCGGGACGAGGCGTGGCGCCGCCGCCAACCAGGGCGACGTCGGAGATGGTGTGATGCGGCGCGCGAAATGGCCGCTCCGTGAGCAGCCCGACGCCAGGACGCAGTTGCCCGGCCACCGAGTGGATCGTCGTGGCCTCAATGGCCTCATCGAACGACAGCGGCGGCAGGATGCCGGGCAACCGACGTGCGAGCATGGTCTTGCCGGCGCCCGGCGGACCGATCATCAGCAGGTTGTGGCCGCCGGCGGCGGCCACCTCGATGGCGCGCCGCGCAAAGGCCTGGCCGTGGAGGTCGGATAGGTCCAGATCTAGGGTGCCTAGGGTGCCTGGGGTGCCTGGGGTGCCTAGGGTGCCTGGGGTGCCTAGGGTGCCTAGGGTGCCTAGGGTGCCTAGGGTGCCTAGGGTGCCTAAGGTGCCTAGGGGGCTGGAGGCTGAATCGACGGGCCAGTCGTCTGGCGATTGGTTCAGCC
>CAYHCX010000023.1:3709-48274 GCA_964355095.1 uncultured Acidobacterium sp. | reverse complement strand
GGGATCGCCGGCGCCGGCCACTTCAAGGACGTCGGCCGCATGGGCCTGCGCGCCATCTTTTATTTCGAGGCCGTCACCACGCTGGCGCTGCTGATTGGCCTGCTGGCGGTCAACATCATGCAGCCGGGTGTCGGCATGGTGCTGCCGGCGCCCAGTGGTCCGCCGCCGATCACGACCACCGCCCAGACCTGGGACCAGATCCTGCTGCACGTCGTGCCGACCTCGATCATCGACGCCATGGCCACCGGCGACGTGCTGCAGATCGTCGTCTTCAGCATGGTGTTTGCGATTGGCCTGGGCATGGTCGGCGAGAAGGGCCGGCCGATGATCGCGTGGTGCGAGTCGCTGACCGAAGCGATGTTCAAGGTCACCAACATCGTGATGCTCTACGCCCCGATCGGTGTCGGCGCCGCGATTGCCTACACCATTGGCACCAGCGGTCTCCAGGTGCTGCAGAACCTGGCCTACCTGATCTTGACGCTCTACGTGGCGCTGGCGGCGTTCTTCCTGGTGGTGCTGATCCCGGTGATGTTGATGTTCCGCATCCCGATCATTGGCTTCTTCAAGGCGATCAAGGAGCCGGCGCTGATCGCGTTCTCGACCACCTCGAGCGAAGCGGCGCTGCCGCGGGCGATGGAGTGTGTTGAAGCCTTTGGCGTGCCGCGGCGGATCGTCTCGTTCATCCTGCCGCTCGGCTACAGCTTCAATCTCGACGGCACCACGCTCTACCTGTCGCTGGCCTCGGTGTTCGTGGCCCAGGCCGCCGGCATCGACCTGACGATCGGCCAGCAGGTGACCATGATGTTGACGCTGATGCTGACCAGCAAGGGCGTGGCCGGCGTGCCGCGCGCGGCGCTGGTGATCCTGGCCGCGACCCTGGCCAGCTTCAACCTGCCGATCGAAGGCGTCGCGCTGGTGCTCGGCGTCGATGCGCTGATGGACATGGGCCGGACCATGACCAACGTGATCGGCAACTGCCTCGCGTCGGTCGTGGTGGCGAAGTGGGAAGGCGAGTTCCGCGCGCCGCCCGCCGCCGAGGCGGCCAGCTAGCCCCAGAGGTTGAGGAAGAACGTAATCAGCAGCGCGTTGGCAAAGTCGATGAAGAACGCGCCGACCAGCGGCACCACCAGGTAGGCCTTGGGCGCCGGCCCGTAGCGCTCGACCAGCGCGCCCATGTTCGCCATGGCATTGGCCGACGTGCCGAGCATGAAGCCGCAGAAGCCGCCCGACATCACCGCCGAGTCGTAGTCGCGTCCCATCAGCCGCGGCACGACCCACAGGCCGATCACCGCGACCAGCGCGACTTGCGCCGCGAGGATGATCAGGAGCGGCGTGACCAGCCCGGCCAGTTCCCACAACCGCAGCGTCATCAGCGCCATCACCAGGAACAGCGACAGCGCGATGTTGCCGATGTCGTCGATCACGCGCTGCGACAACCGCAAAACGCCTGTCAGGTCATCGAGGTTGCGCACCACCGCCGCGACCAGCATGGCGCCGATATACGCCGGCAACGTCAGGCCGAATCCCGTGGTCAGCCAGGCGCTGACCCAGATGCCGACGCCCACGGTGGCGAGCAGCATCACCAGGTGCTTGAGCAGCACGTAGGCTTCGACGTCTTCGCCGACGGGCGACGTCGGCGTCTCCACCGGGATCTGGTCCTCGGCGAGGTTCTCGAGGGTCCGGCGGGCGGGCGGCGCCGGCGTGATGACGCGCGCATGGCGCTCGACGAGATACGTGCCGATCGGCCCACCCAACACGCCGCCGGCGACGATGCCGGCCATGGCGGCGGCGACGGCCAGGGTGGCGGCCCCGGGAACACCCGCTTGTTCGAAGAGCGGCGCAAAGGCCAGCCCCGTCGCCGGGCCGCCCGCCATCGTCACCGAACCGGCCAGCACGCCCATCAGCGGATGCTGTCCGAGCATCCAGGCCACCGCGCCCCCAACCAGGTTCTGCAGCACCACCACGACCACCGCGATTAGGAAGAAGCCGAACACCAGTGGGCCGCCGCGGCGCAGCAGGGCCAGGCTCGCCGCGAATCCGATCGAGGCAAAAAACGTATTCTGCAGCGGCACCTGCAACGTCGTAGTGAAGGCGAGCGGCTGGTAGTCGAAGGAATACAGGACCGCCAGCACTCCGGCCACCGGCAGGCCGCCGCACACCGGCGCGGGAATATTGACGCGCGCCAGCGGCGGAATGAGCTTGCGCAGCCCATATCCCAGGAACAGGATGATGCCGGCAAAAGCAACCGTCTGAACGAGATCGAGAGTGAGGGGCGCGGCGTTCATGTGTGGCGCAGTATAACTTGGTGCCGCCTTTTCCCTACTGCGCCGGACGCTTGAAGCGGCCCATCAGCACGGCCTTGCCGAGGATGTGGCCGTCGATCGCCTTCAGCACATCCGCGCGCGTCGCATCAGCCGTCAGCTCAAGCTTGATGTCGAGCGCGAACAGTTCCCACGTGTAGTGATGCATCGGACCCGCGGCGCCCGCGCCCGGTCCCATGTAGGCATTCTGGCCGCGCAGGTTCTTCGCCTGGATGGTCCCATCCGGCAGCGCCGGGCCCGCCGGCAGCCCCTCCGCCAGTTCCCGCGCCGTGCCGGGAATGTTGAACCACATGCCGTGCAGCACATCGTCCACCTTGCGCTGAATCGCCACGTCCGGGTCGTGGAAGATCAGGGCGAAGCTGACGGTGTTGGCCGGCACGTTGGTCCAGGTCAGGTGCGGCGACACCCCCTTGGGATCGGCCGACGTGAACTTGTTCGGGATGACGCCGCCATCCTCGAACGCGGTCGTGGTGAGCGTGAGTCCCGGACCCGGTGCCGGGCGGGCGGCGGGCTGGGCGCCCGGCGCCGGCGCGGGAGCTTGAGCCAGGAGCAAACCGCCGGCCATCATGGCCAGGGCGGCGACGAACACAGTCTGACGAATCATCAACAGGCCTCCGCCCGCATTCTAGCGGGTCGGCGGCGCGAGCAGGGTGAGCCGGCCCTCGAGGCCGCTCGAAACCAGCACCTCGTTGGCCGCGGTCACGATCACGCCCTCCACCTGCGGCAGCTTCTCGATCAGGGCCATGCCGCCGGCCGGCCCCATGATGAACACGCCGGTGGACAACACGTCGGCCAGCATGGCGCTGTCGGTGACGATGGTGACGCTGCGGGTGCCGGTGGCCGGCACGCCGCGATCGGGATCGATCAGGTGGTGGTAGCGCGTGCCGTCCTTGATGAAGAAGCGCTCGTAGTCCCCTGACGTGCTGAACGTGCCGTCGCCCAGCTCGATGGTCGCGAAGCTATGTCCCGCCGGGCCGCGCGGATCGTTGATCCCGAGCTTCCACGGCACCTCGCCATTCCGGCCGGCGGCGTACAGGTCGCCGCCGCTCTGGACCAGGAAGTTGGCGAAGCCGCGGGTGCGCAGCAGCGCCGCAGCCCGATCGACGGCGTAGCCCTTGCCGATGCCGCCGAGATGGACGCGGGCGCCGGGCGTGCGGATGCAGGCCGTGCCGGCGGCGCGGTCGATCTCAACTGCCCGGTAGTCCACCAGCGGCAGGCGCGCCTCGATCGCACGCCGGTCGGGGACCACGTTGTCATGGTCGTGATCGAACTTCCAGATGTCGGCGAGCGCGCCGAAGGTGATGTCGAACTTACCGCCGGTCCACTCGCTGGCCTGGCGAGCCGCGGCCAGCACATCGAGGGTCTCCGCGCTCACCGGGACCGGCGTCTGGCCGGCGGCCTGATTCATGCGGACCACGTCGCTGCCGGGCCGCCACACGCTCATCAGCGCCTCGAGGCGATCGAACTCGCGAAACACCTGCTCGAACGCCGCCGCGGCGGCGATCTCGTCGCTCGTCCAGGCGGCCAGGCGCAGCTGCGAGCCCATCGCCACGCGTGATCGCTCGGCGAGGTGCGGCGCCACCGGCGCCGCCGGCTCCCCGCAGGCGATCGCAGCGGCCGCCAGGACGGCGGCGAGGCCGGCTCTCACGCGCGGCCCCGCCGCGACAGGTAGACCTGCCAGATCTCGTGGACCGCCTCGAACAGCGTGATGCCGGCGACGATGATCAACGACCATTCAATGGTGGCGTTGAGCCAGTAGTCCGCCCGTGCCGCCTGATCGGCGAACGCCGCATCGGCGACGACGCTCACCCGATGGCGCGCCCGCAGCACGATGGCGACGATGGCGATGACGGCCAGGGCGTTGGCAATCCTGGTGACGGAGAAGAGCAGTGTCCGCCATGGCCGCATCAGGTCCACGAACGACGTGGCGATGGTGACCAGCACGCTGATCACGATCGGGAGGTAGACCGTGGCCCACACCGGGTCGGGCATCAGGCGCACGGGCGTGGCGCCCATCTCCACGAACTGCGCCATGCGGATGACATCCGTCCACAGCATGAGGAAGGTGATGCTGGTGATCAGGCTGAACAACGACTCGCCCCGCGGCACCGCCCGCCCATCCTGCGGTTCGGGCAGGGCGGCGGGCTTCCAGTTGTCGAGCGCGGTGATGCGCACGCGTTGGCTCTCGAGCACGGCGAACACGATGGTAATGATGCCCACGGAGTAGATCGTGCCGTTCCAGGCCGCGCCGAGCGCGCGCGCCCAGGTGTGGCCGGCGTGCTGGGCGTAGACCGCGGCGAGCGCCCCGCCGCCAATGGTGATCGGCAGCACCACCGAGAACAGCACCACGGTGATCGCCTGTCGGTAGTACGGGAACAAGGCCGGACCCACCAACTGCTGCTGTGGCAGGTAGCGGCTGGCCATCAGCCACGGATGGCCGTGCGACTTCAGCATCTGCTCCTGATCGCCGGCGGTCAGGGCGCGCCCGAAGCGCTGTTCCAAGGCCTCGGCTTCCGAGCGCAGGTTCTCGGACAGCTCATCGACAATGTCCTGCTGCAGCGGCCGGGGCAGGTGGCGGCGAACGGCGACGACGTAGCGATCAATCAGGTCCATGGTGCGTCCTAGAGAATGCGGTTGAGCGACTGGTTGAGGGACTTCCACTCGGCCAGCAGTTGCTTGAGAATCTGCCGGCCGTCCGGCGACAGCTTGTAGAAGCGCTTCCGGCGCCCGCCTTCCTCGCGCCACTCACTGGTCAGCAGATCCTGGGTTTCGAGGCGCCGCAGCAGGGGATAGAGCGTGCCTTCGTCGATCTCGAGGCCGAGGTCGGAGAGCGCGGTGCGAAGCGAGTAGCCGTAGTGCTCGGCGCGCAGTTGCGCCAGCACCGCCAGGACCAGGCAGCCGCGGCGCAGTTCGAGGCGAAGCGAGTCGAAGAGGGCTGGATCCATGGGTTACTGTGTGCTGTTTACTGTATGGCGCATACTGTATGGCGCATACTGTATAATACACAGTAGACGATGTCAAGCCGGCGGATGTTCCGGTATTCTGGAACCAGCCCGATGCACACCGCCCCCGCCCAGCTCGTCATCAGCTTCCTGTGTGCCGGGGTCAGGCCGCGAAAAACGCCCTTTCAGCGCCCCACAGTCCGTGCGAAAGGGCGTTTTTCGCGGCCTGACCCCGATCATCCCACGTGAAGTAGAACCCGGTAGGGCACTCAGGCAGGGCACCCCTGCACGGGGTGCCTCACGTTCTCCCGCTATCTCCCAAAGATAATCTTCTCGCGGTGGAGGAGGCCGGTCGTCGCCTTCACCGCCACCATTGCCAACGCCACGTTGAGCAGGGCGGCGGCCGCGAAGAACAGCAGCGACGGCGACTTGCCGCCCAGCACGTCGGTGAGCAGCGCCTGCTGGCCCACCCACGGCACGAAGTACATCCACGTCTTGCTCGAGACCGGGTACATCGTCGCCACGAAGCCCGGCACCATCTGCACCATCATCAGCAGGCTCAAGTAGCTCTGCGCTTCCTTGAACGACTTGGCGAAGGTGGCGAGGTACATCTGCAGCGCGACGATGAACGGGCAGAGCGGCAACACCGTGACGAGCGTGCCGATCAGCTCCCGCGGCCCGAGACGGAACCGCAGCCCGAGGTCCTGCAGCGGGATGGACTGGAAGATGGCGAGCAGCAGCGCGCCCGACAGGATCACGCTGGCCACGGCGGTGGCGGTGCCGGCCAGCCATTTGCCCGCCGCCAGCGCACCGCGCGGCGCCGGGTTCACCAGCAGGGCCTCGAGCGATCCGCGCTCGCGCTCGCCGGCGGTCGAGTCCGTGGAGATCTGCATGGCGCCCATGAACGCCGCCATCATGATGAACAGCGGAATGAAGCTCAGGATCTGCGCCGCCCGTTGCTGGGCGCTCGACACCTCGACCTCTTCGAGCTGCAGCGGTGTCCCCACCACCGGGCTGACACCGCGCGCGACCAGGCGCAGGCTGCCGATTTCCCCGCCGTAGCGCTGGAACAGGCTCCGCACCCGCTGCAGCTTGGGCCGCGTCGTCTGGCTCGAGGTGTCGGCGACCAGGCGAATCACCGCCGGCTTCGAGGCCTTGAACTTCTCCGCGAAGTCTTTCGGGATCACCACCACGACGTCTTCGCGCCGCTCGCGCACCGCTTCTTCGGGGTCGGCGGGGCCTCTGGTAATCGTGGTGCCGGGTTGCTGCTTCAGCCAATCCACCAGGGCAGGTGCGTGCTCGGCGCCCACCACCGGAATGGACACGTCCTCCACCTGCCGCTGGCGGCTGGCGAGCGTGTTGAACATGAAGGCGACAATGAGCGGGCCCATCAGCGTGCCCATCACGGCGGTGAGGATGGAGCGGCGGTCGCGCGACCAGTCCTTCAGCTCCTTGCGGAACACGACCAGCGCCTGGGTCATCGACGACGCCCTCATGACGGCGACCCCAGTTCGATGCCGCTCAGTGCGACGAAGGCGTCTTCCAGGTTCAGGTGCCCGGTTTGCGCCCGCAGTTCGTCGGGGGTTCCAGACGCCACGATCGTGCCGCGCGCGATCACCACGATGGTGTCGCAGAGCGCCGACACCTCCTGCATGACGTGGCTCGAGAACAACACTGTGTGTCCCTCGGCCTTGAGCCGGCGGATGATGTCGCGCACGGCACGCGTGCTCATTACGTCGAGGCCGTTGGTGGGCTCGTCGAGCAGCACGTTCTTCGGGTTGTGGACAATGGCGCGGGCCAGCGCCGTCTTGGTGCGCTCACCGTGGGAATAGCCCGCCGCGCGGCGATCGGCGATGGCGGTCATGTCGAGCATCTTCAGCAGGTGCCCGGTGCGGTTGCGCAAGTCGGCGCCGGTGATACCCTGCAGCTCGCCGAAGTAGTGGATGTGCTCGCGCGCGGTCAGGCGCGGATACAGCCCCGACGCATCGGGCAGCACGCCGAGCCGCAGCCGCGCCCCCTGCGGATCCGCCAGCGCATCCACATCGTCCACCAGGATGCGGCCGGCGTCGGGCCGCATCAGGGTATAGAGCATCCGCAGCGTCGTCGTCTTGCCGGCGCCATTGGGCCCGAGCAGGCCGGTCACCGCGCCGTCGTCGGCGGTGAACGTCACGCCATCGACCGCGGCGACCTCGCCGAAGCGCTTGTACAGGTTGTCGACGCGAATCATCCGCCTTGGCCCTTCTGGGTATCCGCGGTCGGGCTTCGGCGCGACAAGTTGGCGCCGGCGCCGGGGTCGGGACCCGCCGGTGTCAGGAAGAACGGCGGCCGATGCATCGCCTCGGCGCACGCGGTGTCGAGGCCGTCGGTGGTGCCGGCGTCGATGAAGTTCTTGATGATGCGGAGGCCGCAGCCGGTGCCGCCGGCGGTGTGGCCGGTGCCCGGCATGATGATGTGCTTCGACGCCGAGAGGTGGCTGGCGGTCTCGGCGCCCCACACCGGCGGCGTGACCGGATCGATCTCGCCCGACAGGACCAGGGTGGGGATGGCGGATGTGACCGGCTCGTAGTACGACGCGTCCACCGCGCCGCGCGGCCAGAAGGTGCAGGCGTCCTGCTGCGTGCGCATCACGTAGTCGCCGAACAGTGTGCCGGCGGTTTCTTTCCTGGCGTCGCCGGCCGAAATCCGCGGCGCGTCTTCAGCGCAAATCACCGACAGTTGCATGCCCACGCTCATGTTGGGGTCGCCGCCGGAATCGCCCAGGGCGGCGAGCGCGAGCATGCCCTGGAAGTCGCCTTGTTCGGCGCGCGTGATGATGGCGGGCACCAGGGCCGAGGCCATCGGCGAATACAGCGTGGAGACGACGACATTGGCGAGCAGCCGCGCCTCGATCCGGATGCTGCCGCGGTCCCCGGTGCGCGGGTGAGTGACGTTCACCAGCGGCGGATCCTTCTGCAGGCGTGCCATCAGCGCGCGGAAGCGGTCACCGAGGTTGGGGTAGGCCGCCCGGCAGCCGGCGTCGGCCTCGCAGTCTTTCACCAGCAGGCCGAAGGCGCGTTCCGAGTCGCGCGGGAAGAACAGGGGGAGGCGCATGTTGGTCGGCGCGACGCCGTCGAGCACCGCGGCCCGGACGTGGTCGCCGTGCCGGCGCAGGTAGACGAGGCCGGCGCGCGTGCCGTACGAGCCGCCGTAGATGTTGATCTGGTCGTAGCCGAGAAACGCGCGGACGTCGTCGAGGTCGTCCATGGCGATGTCGGTCGTGTACTGCGTGAGGTCGGCGTCATAGCCGGCCATGCACGCCTTGAGGCGGGCCATGATCGAGTCCTGCGATTCGTTGACGGCCGCGAGCAAATCGTCCGTGGACTCGCAATTGAGCGGATTCGACCGGCCGGTGCCGCGCTGATCGACCAGCACGATGTCGCGGTCGGTCTGCACGCGCCGGTACATTTCTCGGATCACCTTGGCCATCTTGGCGGCGCCTTGTCCGGGGCCGCCGGCGAGGAAGAACAGCGGGTCGGCCTTGGCATCGGCCCTGAGGGCCGGCAGCACGACGATGTTCAGGTCGATCTGGCGGCCCTGCCTGGTGGCACGGTTCTCGAAGACCTTGAGGGAGCCGCAGTAGGCGTCCACCGGCGTGTCGTCGCCGGAGCACGGTGTCAGACGATCGGTGGCCTGGACCGTCTGGGTTGGGGAGCAGCCGGCCAGCACGAGGCCGCCAACGAGGGCCCACACAAGGGTGAGGCGAGTCACGGCTTGGATTGTAAATGAACCTGCTTCAAACTTACGAAAACCAACAAAAGGAAGCAGGTTCCGTCTTACGGTTTCCAGTCCGGTAACCGGTCGTTGCCGGGGCCGGTGGTCAGGCGCTGGTAGGGGCGCGAGTCGTCAGGCGCCACCACCGCGAGGTCCCAGTCTTCGCCATCGTGGTGGGCGGGGCTGACCGACATGACCAGCAGGCGGCCGTCGCGCGACCATTCGGGGTAGTAGTGCCAGCGTGACACGTCGCCGCGCACGGTCCGCGCCCCGCCGCCGTTGGCGCGGCGCACCTGGATGGTGGAGGGCTCGGTGGCGAGCAACACGCTGGCGATCGATTGGCCGTCCGGCGACCACGCGGGCCAGCAGGCGCCGCCGCTGTTGTCGAGGGCACGGGTCCGGCCGGTGACGAGGTCGAGCACGTGGATTTGGAAGTCCCAGAAATTCAGGCGCTCGAGCGTCTGCGCCGCAAACGCAATCGAGCGGCCGTCTGGCGACACGGTGGGCATGATCGCGCGGCCGACGAAGTTGCGGGTGAGGCGCTCCACCCGGCGCTCGCTGAGCCACACGCGATACAGGTCGCCGCGGCTGTCCCGTTCCGAAGTGAAGATCAGGCTCTGCCCGTCCGGCATCCACGCCGGGTCCTGGTCGTTGGCGGGATGGTCCGTCAGGCGGACAACGTTGCCGCCGTTCGCGTCCATCACGTAGAGGTCGTAGTTGTTGGTGCCGCGGTTGGATTTGAAAGCGAGGCGCGCGCCGTCCGGCGACCAGCGCGGGTTTTCGTCGCGATGATCGCGGCCGCGCGTGAGCGCCGCGATCGATCCGGTCGCCAGGTCCAGGGTGTAGAGGCGCGTGCGGCCCTGCGGGTTGTCCGGTCCCGCCAGGTCGGACTGGAAGGCCAGCGTTCCGGACAGCCCGGTGGGGAACGGCGTCACGATCCGCGGTGTGGCCGGCGACTGGCCCGTGGCCGTCGAGGCGGCGAGCACCAGCCCCAGCGCGACGACCCTGGCGAGCGTGAGCCCCATGTCTGAGCATAGCCCGGAACTGAAACTCAACAGGAGCTCAGAAGAATCAACAGGAGATCAAGAGATCAGGAGCCAGGTCTTGCCAAGACGCACGGCAACCTGCGCTATCATTTATCGTTTACCAATACCGCAGTTCCGCCCTCATTGAAGGAGCCCCCGGTGGCCAAGATCAAGGTCAAGAACCCCGTCGTCGAAATGGACGGCGACGAGATGACGCGCATCATCTGGCAGAAGATTCGCGAGCAGCTCATTCTTCCGTATCTCGACATCGACCTGAAGTACTTCGACCTCGCCGTCGAGGCGCGCGACAAGACCGGCGATCAGATCACGATCGATTCGGCCAACGCCACGCGCCAGTACGGTGTCGCCGTGAAGTGCGCGACCATCACGCCGGATGAAGCGCGCGTCAAGGAGTTCGGCCTCAAGCAGATGTGGAAGTCCCCGAACGGGACCATCCGCAACATCCTCGACGGCACGATCTTCCGCGAGCCGATCATCTGCAAGAACGTGCCGCGGCTGGTGCCACACTGGGACAAGCCGGTCGTCGTCGCCCGCCACGGCTTCGGCGACGTCTACCGCGCGACCGACTTCACGTTCCCTGGCGCCGGCACCCTGACCCTGAGTTGGACGCCCGACGGCGGCGGTGTGCCCATCTCGCGCGAAATTGTCAAGACCAAGGGCAGCGGCATTGCCCTCGGCATGTTCAACCTCGATTCGTCGATCGAAGGCTTCGCCCGCGCCTGCTTCACCTACGCGCTGGGCCGGAACTATCCGGTCTACCTGTCCACCAAGAACACCATCCTCAAAGTGTATGACGGCACGTTCAAGAACACCTTCCAGCGCGTCTACGACGCCGAGTTCAAGCCGCGGTTCGAAACCAAGGGCCTGACCTACGAGCACCGCTTGATCGACGACATGGTGGCATCGAACCTGAAGTGGAGCGGCGGCTACCTGTGGGCCTGCAAGAACTACGACGGCGACGTTCAGTCCGACACCGTGGCGCAGGGCTACGGCTCGCTCGGCCTGATGACCTCGGTGCTGATGTCGCCGGACGGCAAGGCCGTGGAGGCCGAGGCCGCGCACGGCACCGTGACCCGTCACTACCGCATGCACCAGCAGGGCAAGCCGACGTCCACCAACCCGATCGCGTCGATCTACGCGTGGACGCGCGGCCTCCAGTATCGCGGCCGCTTCGACGGCACGCCCGACGTGGTGGCGTTCGCCGAGAAGGTCGAGAAAGTGTGCGTCGACGTCGTCGAGTCTGGCCGCATGACCAAGGACCTCGCGATTCTGATCAGGCCGGACCACCCCTACCTGACGACCGAGGAGTTCCTGGGCGCGATTGACACCGAGCTCCGCGCGAGGATGTAAGCGCGCGCCGAGAGCACTATCTGCCCTGTCGCCGGGCCGCGCCTGCGCGCGCGGCCGGCGGGGCGGCCGCCGGCGACGAGAACCCGATGGCGCGTCGCGTCCGGGCGGGCGGCGCGATCAGGCGACGCAGCGTCGCGATGATGTCCTCGAGGTCGTCGTCGTGGCCGCTCACGCGCTGTTCAATTGCGTCGAGCTTGGCCACCAGGGCCCGATGCGGGGCCGCCCACTCTCGCAACCGCACGAAGGCCCGCACGACGAACACGCTCATGTCGATCGCCCGGGCGGTATTCAGCAGCGACGCCGCCATGATGGCGCCGTGTTCGGTGAACGCCCAGGGCTGCGTACGCCGGCCGCCATGTCTGCCACTTGAAATCACAGATTGTGATCTCAAGATCCGGCACTCGGCGGCCGTGAGTTGAAACGCAAAGTCCTTTGGAAACCGGCGTCGATTGCGTTTCAGCGCCTGATTGAGTTGGCTGGTGGTCACGCCGTAGAGCCGCGCCAGATCTTCGTCGAACACGACCGTGACCGATCGCAGGGACAGGATCCTGGGCGCCTCCGGCGTGGCCGGTCGGATTCGTGCGGTGAGCATGCTGGCGGAGGGTGCGAACCGCGTGCCGCGGCTGAAACGGCCGATTCCCGAGTGTTCGCCGGCCTGAGGCGAGGCGACCGCGCAGAATTGGCCGTCGCTCCCGGCACGCGCGGTGGCAATTCCTGCCACGGCGCCGCTACTCGCGCGCGGCCTCGGCACCGTCGATAATGTCCGCACGATGACCCTGAGCCCATTCCGACTCTTTGTGGCGGCCATGGCGGTGGCGACGCTGGCGGCACCGATCTCGGCGCGCCAGGATGCGCGCGCGCGGGCGGTCGATCAGCAGATCGACCGCATCTTCTCCGCCAACGAGTTCGCGCTCCCGCGCTTCGGTCCGGCCCGCTGGCTGGCCGATGGCACCGCCTACACCACGGTCGAGCGCGCCGCCGAACCGGCCAAGGGCTGGGACATCGTCCGCTACGAGGCCGCCACCGGCGCCCGCCGCATCCTGATCGCGGGCTCGAGACTCGTTCCCGCCGGTTCCACCAACGCCGTCTCGATCGACGACTACGCCTGGTCGGACGATGGGACGAAGCTGCTGGTGTTTACCAACACGCAGCGCGTGTGGCGTCAGAACACGCGCGGCGACTACTGGGTGCTCGACCTGAGTTCCCCCGCCGAAGCTCGTGATGCCGTCGTGCCCGAGCGAAGGCGGGAGAGCAGCGGCCTGAAGCAGTTGGGCGCCGGCGCGCCGGCTTCGTCGCTGATGTTCGCCAAGTTCTCGCCGGACGGCACCCGCGTGGGCTACGTGCGCGGCAACAACATCTACCTCGAGCGCATCGACGACGGCCGGGTGACGCAGCTGACGCGTGATGGATCCGAGACCACCATCAACGGCACGTCCGACTGGGTCTACGAAGAAGAGCTGGGCGTGCGCGACGGCTTTCGCTGGAGCCCTGACGGCCGCTCGATTGCCTACTGGCAGTTCGACAGCACCGGCGTTGGCATCTTCTCGCTGATCAACAACACCGACAGCCTGTATCCGGCCATCACGCGGATTCCGTATCCGAAAGCCGGCACCACCAATTCCGCGGTGCGCATCGGCGTGGTGAGCGCCGACGGCGGCGACACCACGTGGGTGAAGACCGAGGGTGACCCGCGCGACAGCTACCTGGCGCGGCTCAACTGGATCGACGCCAGCACCGTGTCCATCCAGCAGCTGAACCGCCTGCAGAACCGCAACGACTTCCTGACGTCCGACATCAGGAACGGCGAGGTGAAACGGGTGTTCCGCGATGAATCGACCACCTGGGTGGAGGTCGTCGACGAGGTGCCGTGGATCGATGGCGGTCGCAGCTTCCTCTGGATGAGCGAGCGCGACGGCTGGCAGCACGTGTATCGCGTGCCGCGCGAGGGCGGTGACGGCCAGTTGCTCACGAAGTTCGACGGTGACGTCACCGAGATGGCGGGGTTCGACGAGAAGGGCGGCTGGCTGTACTTTGTCGCCTCGCCGCACAACGCCGGCCAGCGCTACCTGTACCGATCGAGGCTGGACGGCAGCGGCACGCCCGAACGGATCACGCCCGCCCTTCAGCCGGGTACGCATCGCTACGACATCGCGCCCGGCGGCCGCATGGCATTCCACACCTACTCGCGGTTCGACAGCCCGCCGGTGACCGACGTGATTGACCTGCCGGGACACAAGTCCCTGCGGGCCCTCACCGATCCGGCGGCGGTGGTGACCAAACTCGCTCCGGTCCTCAGGCCGCCGGTGGAGTTCTTCACCCTCGACATCGGCGGTGGCATCACGCTCGATGGCTGGATGCTCAAGCCGTCCACGTTCGATCCCTCGAAACGCTATCCGGTGATCTCGCACGTCTACGGCGAGCCGGCCGGGCAGACCGTCACCGACGCGTGGGGCGGCGGGCGGATGTTGTTCCATCGTGCTCTTGCCGAAGCGGGCTACATCGTGTTGAGCGTGGACAACCGCGGCACCCCGGCGCCGAGAGGCGCGGCGTGGCGGAAGGTGGTGTACGGCACGGTGGGGGATCTGTCATCGAAGGAGCAGGCCGCAGCCATACGTGCCCTGGTCGCGAAGTATCCCTGTCTCGACGGCAATCGCATTGGCGTGTGGGGATGGAGCGGTGGCGGCTCCGGCACGCTCAACGCGATGTTCCGGTTCCCCGATGTCTACAAGGTCGGCGTGTCGGTGGCGCCGGTGCCGGACCAGAAGCTGTACGACACCATCTACCAGGAGCGTTACATGGGCCTGCCGCAGCAGAACGTGGAAGGCTACCGCATCGGATCGCCGATCAACTTCGCGCAAGGGCTGCAGGGGAAGCTGCTGATTGTGCACGGGTCGGGCGACGACAACGTGCACGCGCAGGGCACCGAGAAGCTGATGAACCGCCTGATCGAACTGGGCAAGCCGTTCGACTCGATGATCTATCCCAACCGCACGCACGCCATCTCCGAAGGACCTGGCACCACGCCGCACGTCTACAAGCTGATCGCCAGGTACTTTCTCCAGCACCTGCCGGCCGGCCCGCGATAGGTCCGCCTAAAGGCGGACGCTACATCCATGTGGCATCCGGCTTTAGCCGGATTACTTCGGCAGCCGTGCCTGCGCGGCCCTGACCTCGTCCTCGGTGAACGCCGCGGCGAAGTAGCCCAGGCCTTCGAGCATGGTGGCCACATCCTTCAGCGTGAAGCCGAGCGACCGCAGCCGGGCGGTGTCGATGAAGATCTCGTTGTTCGCCGCGTCGCCGTAGAACTGGACGATCTTGCCGTCCGGGTCGAAGCGCTTGTGGATCAACGGCACAATGTCCTCGATGTAGTGCCGGCGCCCCGGCGCCGGCTCGCCCGGGGTGCCGTGGTCCGCGGTGATCACCGTCACGCTGCGGCCGGGCCCGGCCTTGCCGTCGATCAGCGCCAGGTACGCCGTCACCTGCCGATCGAGCTCGGCCAGCGTCTCTTTCAGCTCGGCCGAGTCGGGCCCGTATTTGTGGCCGACGTAATCGGGCCCCTTCATGTTGACGAGAACAAGATCGGTGACCGCGTCCGCGCCGGCGTCCGACGCCTCGACCACGGCGCGCAGCGCCTCGCCCTCGAACTGCTGGAACAGGCTCGAGGCGCGGAATTTCGCCGCGCTGGCAATGTCGTGGCCCATCCAGGTGCCGCCGGCGTCTTCCCACACGCGCCGCCCCACAAGCGGCTTCAGTGCCGCCGGCATGGTGTAGCACTGCGGGTTGGTTTCCCATCCGCCATCGGCGCCGCCGTAACTGGCCGCCAGCACCTTCTTCGCGCCGACCAGGCAGGAGCCGTGGCCGACCAGGCCGGCGGTGGCCCGAATGGCCCCGCCCTGGCCGATGATCACGGCCTGCCCGTCGGTGACGAGGTTCCACGTGTCGGCCAGCGTCAGCGCCATCAACTCCCGCGGGTCGAGCCCTTCGTAGGCGGGCTGCGGCCTGCCCGTGGCGCGGTTGAACAGGTTGTTGACGGTGATGCCGTGCACGCGGGGATCCGTGCCGGTGCCGATGGTGGCATGCCCCACGCCGGTCACGGTGGGCAGCACGGTCGCGCGCGCCTCGGCGAACCACGCGCCCTCGCGGCGCAGGCGCGACAGGGTAGGCATCACCGCCGCATAGGTGTCGAAGTAGTCGGCGCGCATGGCGTCGAGCACCATGATCGATACCACGCGCGGCCGCGGGGTCCCGGGCGCAAGGGCATTGGCGAGCACCCTGCCGGTGTAGGTGGCCGCGGCCGGCGCGCCAATCAGCGTGCCAACGGTGGGTGCGATGTCCTGCTGCGCCGCGGCGTCGGGCCACTGCCCGGCCTTCACGTACGGGGCACCGTGAAACAGGATCGGGATGCGCGTGTCGTAGTCCCACGGCGAGCCGTGCATGAAGACGTAGAGCGGGTCGTGATCGGTGATGACGTCGCCCTCGCGCGGCACCATGAACACCTGGCCGCTGCGTCCGGGGAAGTAGCCGCGCGCGAACATCTCGAGCCAGTGCTGGCGCAACGGCGAGGCCGCCGGGGCTTCCGGCGGTGCCGGCGTCGGCTGCGGCCGCGCCGGCCGCGACCCAGGGGCCGAGGCGGCGCCGCGCCCGCCGGCGCAGCCAGGGAGAAGAACAAAGACAAACAGGGCGGCGAACAAACGGCGCATTGCGGCAACTCCTGCTGGCATGGTGGCTCGGGCGATGTGACAAAAGCAATCGCAACCGGTATAGGCTTCCGCCATGAAGCATCGCGTGCTTTGCAGTCTCTTCGC
The DNA here is from genome assembly GCA_964355095.1 of uncultured Acidobacterium sp. Lineage (GTDB taxonomy): Bacteria > Acidobacteriota > Vicinamibacteria > Vicinamibacterales > UBA2999 > 12-FULL-67-14b. The sequence goes on along the minus strand of CAYHCX010000023.1, from coordinate 32,060 downwards.
GCTTCCGGTGTTGTTCGTCCTGACGGTCTCCGCGCAGCGTCCCGACACCGCGCCGGCGACCATGTCTTCGGGCAAGCCGCCCGATACGGTATTCATCGAAGAATTGACGTGGGCCGAGGTTCGGGACCTCGTCGCCGCCGCCCGCAGCCTCAAGGCCCACGGCGCCACCGACATCCTGTTCATCGGCGACAGCGGCGGCAACCAGGCCGGCATGACGGCGGTGGCCGGCAAGCCGGGGCGATAAAGTAGTCAACAGGAGGCCAGAAGGTCAGGAGAGCCTCCTGATCGTCTGTTGTGATCAGAGGGGAAACCGGGTTCGGGCGATGAACGCGTTCACGGCCTCCAGCAGGCCCGTGCTCTTGTCACGAACCACGAACACGGATTCCTCGCGCTGCCCGTCGATGAGATCGTGCAGGTCGATCAGCACCACCTCTGGTCCATGCGACGGGATCACCACGCCGTCGCGCGTGTAGTATTCCGCTTCCGCAATGGCGTCCAGCGCGTGGCGGTCGAACTGCTCGTAGAGCTCGGGGAACGACGCCGTCGTCACGATCTCGACTCCCGCCGGCGCGCGCCGGCGGACGTCGCGTTCGGCGGCCATGCCCTGCACCACGCCCACCCGCTTGCCGGCGAAGTCGTTGATGTGCGTGTATCGACCGGAGTCGGCAGGATGAATGCGGAGGGCCCGCCGTTCGTAGAGAAACGGCGCGGAGAACGTGCCGCCGGGTCTCACGCGATCGGGAAAACTCGCCACGTTGGTGGCCACCAGGTCCACCTCGTCCCGCCCTGCGCGCAGCCACGACTGGTTGAAGGGCACCACCACCCACCTGATGGTGAGGCCCTGCTGGCTGGCGAAGGCCTCCACGTAGCGGCGAATCCAGAGCTGGGAATCGTAGGGACTGCTCGGCCGGTCAGTAGTCACGGCCACGGTGAGCACGCCTGCTGACAGGGTCTGGATGCGCGGTGCGTCCGCGCACGCGGTGTTCAGGAGCGTGCAGGTCGCGATGAGCGCCAGCAGGGGAGAGCGGAGGCATAGGGGCATCGGCCGTCAAGGCTACTACACCGGCCGCGGCGCATACGAGACCGGGCTGACGAGCAGTTGGTTGAACGCCATGCCCCATGGGATGCCCTGTCGGCCCGCTTGAACCGCACCAGCAGGCGATCGTCGCGCCCCGGCATCCGCAGGTTCTCGTCGCCGGTGCCCTCGAGCGGCACGTCGCCGGAGACGGCAGCGGCGTCAACACCAGGGACGGCGCTGAGGCGCTCGACCAGCGTTGGATAGAGCGCCGCCAGGTGATTGCCGCTCGGGTAGCGGTCACGCGGCAGGTCGATCGACATCGTGATCACGTGATCGATGCGAGCCCCGATGTCCACCTGCCGCAGGTGCACCAGGGGCGAATGGCGGTGTCGGTTACTTGGTGAGGTTGACCGCGGCGCCGACGGCCTCAGCGGGGAACGCCCATGTGCGAACGTGTGCGCCGCGCACGCTTCTTTGGGCCGCTCGCGGACGAGTGGCGGCAAAATACCCTTGGTTACTCTTGAGCGCCATGTGGCATGTGTCGTGCATGGCGGCAGGCGGAGACTGTGATGGAACGCCCCCTGTGAGTTGCCCTGCGCGCTGCGCGGTGGCCGCGGTAATGATCTGCCTGCTTCCGGTCATGGCCGTAGCCCAGAAAGCGCCAGACCAGGCCGCCCCGGGCCAGGATGTGTCCGGCATGTCCCTGGAGGACCTGCTGGCCGTCGAGGTCGTGTCCACCGCGTCAAAGTTCCCGCAGGCCGTGAAGGAAGCCCCGGCGTCGATCACGGTGATCACCGCCGAGGAGATTCGGCGCTTCGGGCACCGGACTCTGGCCGAAACGCTCAGGGGAGTGCGCGGCTTCTACAGCACCTACGACCGCAACTACACCTACGTCGGCACGCGCGGGTTTGCCCGGCCGGGCGACTACAACACCCGCATTCTGCTCCTCGTCGATGGCCATCGACTGAACGACGGCATCTACGACATGGCGCCGATGGGCACGGACTTTCCGTTCGACATGTCGCTGATCGAGCGGATTGAGGTCATCCGCGGCCCGGGGTCGTCACTCTACGGCACGAGCGCGCTCTTTGCCGTGGTCAACGTCATCACGAAGACGGGGTCCAGCCGCAAGGGCGTCCAGGCCGATCTCCAGGGAGGCTCGTTGGGCACGCGCGGCGCGTCCGGCAGTTACGGCCGGTTGTTCGGCAACGGCCGCGAGGTGCTGGTGGCGGGCTCGGCCTATCGCTCCGACGGCCAGAGCCGCATTGCCTTTCCCGAGTTTGACGACGCCGGACCGTCGCCGGCGGTCGCGCGGGATCTCGACCACGACGAGGCGTCGAGTCTGTTTGGATCGCTGTCGGCCGGCCGCTTCTCGTTGCGGGCCAGCGCCGTCCACCGGGTCAAGCAGGTGCCGACGGCATCGTTTGGGACGGTGTTTGGCGACGACCGCGAGGCCACGACCGATGACCGCGCGTTTGTCAACGGTGTCTACGACGGTCCGTTGGGCAAGGGCTGGATGGGCACCGCGCGGCTCGCTTACGATTATTACGGTTACCGGGGCTCGTATCCCACGGACTACGGCGATGGCATCGTCATGTTCGAGGACCAGTCCGTCGCTCATGCGGTGACTGGCGAAGTGACGGCGCGGCGCCGGTTCGGCCGTGCGCATTTGTTCACCGCGGGCGCCGAGGTCCGGCGCAGCCTCCACAACCGCCAGACCGCCAGCGACGACTTTGGCGAATATCTCGACGTCAACGTGCCTGGCACCAACGCCGGCGTGTACGTGCAAGACGAGATCCGTCCCGCGTCCTGGCTGCTGCTCAACGCCGGCTTCCGTTTCGACCGATTCTCTGACTTCGGCACCCGGACCACGCCGCGCGCGGGCCTCGTGTTGCTGCCGCGTGCCCGGACGGCGATCAAGCTGCTCTACGGGCGCGCCTTCCGCGCCCCCAACCCGTACGAGCGCTACTACTACACCGTGGCACCAGGGCGGGGCCTGGAGCTTCAGCCGGAACAAATCCGGTCGTCGGAGCTGGTGTGGGAAGAATCGCTGTCGAAGCACGCGCGAATGACGGTGACCGCGTTCACCTACGACATGGAACGCATCATCGAACAGCGCGCGAACAGTGACAGCGACATCTACTTCGAGAACGCCGGCCGCACGCGCGGGCGCGGTTTCGAGGCGGAGGCCGAAGCCCGATTCGACAACGGCGTGTCCGCGCGTGTCAGCCACACCTTCACGCGAGTGCGGGATCGCGAGGGGAACATGGCGGTGTCGAACTCGCCGCAGAACCTGTCGACGGTGAGCGTGCAGTTGCCGGTGTCGCGTCTCGTCGTGGCGGTTGAGGGCCAATATGTCGGCGAGCGCCTGACGCTCGATGGCGCGCCGCTCGAGGGCTACTTTGCCCCAAACATCACCGTGACCTCGCCCGCGACCAGCCGCTTCGGGTTCAGCCTGAGCCTCTACAACGCTTTCAATCGTGTCTATGCCGATCCGGGTGCCGAGGAGCACCGGCAGGCGTCCATCCGGCAGGACGGGCGCACCGTCATGGTGCGCATGCACGTCCGCTTCTAGGCCGTCCACTCAAGTCGAGAACCGTGGCCCTGTTTTCATCCGCCGCCTCGCGTGCCCGCCGCTCGGCCATCCTGGCCGGGGTGATGGTACTCGCCATCGCCGGCCGGGGATGGACCGGGACCGCCCTCGACACCCAGGCGGCTGACGAGCTTCAGGTGAAGGCGGCGTTCCTCTTCAACTTCGCCAAGTTCGTGGAGTGGCCCGCCACCGGCCGGCCGCTGGCGATCTGCATCGCCGGCAATGCCACCCTCGCCACTGTCGCTGCGCAAACCGTGCGCGGACGCCTGGTCGAGGCCCGTCCGGTGGAGGTGCGCTCCATTGCCGCGGCCCGCCCGGCGGACGGCTGCGACCTGCTCTACCTCGCCGACCTGTCGGCCGACGACGCCTCGGCGTTCCTGTCCCGGGTCCGTGGCGCGGTGCTGACCGTCGGCGAGTCCGCCCGCTTTCTGCGCGACGGTGGCATGGTGCGGGTCTTCATCGAAGGCAACCGGATGCGGTTCCAGGTCAACCTCAAGCAGACCGATGTGGCGGGTTTGAAGATCAGCTCGCAGTTGCTCAGCCTCGCGTCGCAGTGACAAGGCCACCATGACCAGGCTCCCCAACCTTTCGATCAGACGCAAGCTGACCGTCCTCATGATGATCACGGCGTTTGTCGCCCTGCTGGTGGCGAGCGCGGTGTTCAGTGCCTACGACTACCTGGCCTCACGCCGCGCGCTGGAAGCCAAGGTGGCGGCCGTCGCCGAGATCGTCGGCGGCAACAGCGCGGCGGCGATTACGTTCGACGACCGTACCGCGGCCGCCGGCATCCTCGAGCGGTTGCGGGCGCAGCCGGCCCTGCGAGGCGCCGCCCTCCACGACGCCACCGGACGCCTGGTGGCGTCGTTCGATCGGGCTGACGCCGGCTACCGGCCGCAGTGCGGCGCCGCGGCCGAGGAGGTGCGGAGCCGGGATGCCTTGGTCGTGTCCCGGCCGATCGTGCTCAAGGGCCAGGCGATTGGCATGGCGTGCGTGGAATCCGATTTCTCCGAGCTTCGCGCCCGGGCCTGGAGCTATGCCATTGTGTTCGGGGTGGCGATGGCGATCTCACTGGTGGCGGCGTTCGCCTTGTCCGGCCGGTTGCAGTCCGTGATCTCTCATCCCATTCTCAGGCTGGCCGGCACCGCCCGGGCGGTGTCGACGTCGCGGATCTACAACGTCCGTGCCACGAAAGTCTCGGACGACGAAATCGGCCTGTTGGTGGATGACTTCAACAGCATGCTCGATCAGATCGAGGAACGCGATCGGCGGTTGCGGCAACATGGGGACACCCTGGAGCAGCAGGTGGCGGCGCGCACGACGGAACTGGTCGCGGCCAAGGACGCCGCGGAATCCGCCAACCGCGCCAAGAGCGAGTTCCTGGCGAACATGTCGCACGAGCTCCGGACGCCGATGAACGGCGTGATCGGCATGACCGACCTGGCGATCGAGACTCCGCCCGGCCCCGAGCAGAAGGGCTACCTCGAGACCGCGAAGAGCTGCGCGCACTCGCTGTTGCACTTGATCGACGACATCCTGGACCTTTCGAAGATCGAAGCCAACAAGCTCGAACTCGAGGTCGCGCCGTTGGCCCTGCGCGGTCTGCTGACCCAGCTGACGACGCCGCCGCGGCTCCAGGCCGAGCAGCGGGGCCTGCGTCTGACCGTCGACGTGGCGGCGGATGTGCCGGACCTCCTGCTGGGGGACCAGGTACGCCTGCGCCAGATCCTGGTGAACCTCGTCGCCAACGCCGTCAAGTTCACGGCGGCCGGCCGCGTCGAGATCGCGGTGCGGCGCGCGCCCGGCGACCCCGGCCGGATCAGGTTCGAGGTCAGCGACACCGGCATTGGCATCGCGGCGGAGAAGCAGCGCGTGATCTTTCAGGCCTTCACTCAGGCCGACGGCAGCACGACGCGGCGCTATGGCGGCACCGGGCTGGGCCTGTCGATCACCGCGAAGCTGGTCAGGCTCATGGGCGGGACCCTCTCGCTGGACAGCGAACTGGGCCGCGGCAGCCGCTTCGCGGTGGAGGTGCCACTGCCGTCCGCGCCAGCCGTTGCCGCCGGCGCCGGTGCCTTGGCGACGTGGCCGCCGCAGCCGGGTGCGAGCCTGCGTGTGCTGGTCGCCGAAGACAACCCGGTGAACCAGTTGGTGGCGAGGCGCTTCATGGAACGCGCCGGCCATTCCGTGGTCGTGGCCGATACCGGCGCCGCCGCTGTGGCCGCATACCTGCGCGAGCCGTTCGACCTGGTCCTCATGGATTTGCAGATGCCGGAGATGGACGGTTTCGAGGCCGCCGCCGAGATTCGGAGGATCGAGGCGGCCCGGGGCACGCGGACTCCCATCGTGGCGCTCACGGCGCACGCCACGGCGGGCGATCGCGAGCGATGCGAGGCCGCGTCGATGGATGGCTACGCGGTCAAGCCGATCCACCGGGAGCGCTTGTTCGTCGAGATCGCGCGCGTGCGGCTGGCCGCGGAGCGCGAGGCACCGCAGATCGGCTGAGCCGGCGCGGTCACGGCGCGCGCTGGAATCTCGTCAACGACTTGCGGTCGCTCAAGCCTTAAACTGGAGGCATGGAGTGGTCGATCGGGCACGACAGCGTCACGGGCGAGGAGTACATCGCGGTGTCCGAGCGTGGCGAGGCGCTGCTTCGGGATCCCCTGACGAACAAGAGCACCGCCTTTACCGCCGCCGAACGTGAAGCCCTGGGCCTTGACGGACTGGTGCCGCCGGCCATCAGCACCATGGACCAGCAACTGGCGCGGGTCTACGAGAACTATCGCGCCAAGGACACGCCGCTCGAACGCTACATCCACCTGACCAGCCTGCAGGACCGCAACGAGACGCTGTTCTTCCGGCTGTTGCACGACCATATCGACGAGATGATGCCGATCGTCTATACGCCGGTGGTCGGCGAGGCGTGCCAGCAGTACTCACACATCTATCGCCGCGCGCGGGGCCTCTACATTGCCTACGAGCAGCGCGATCACATCGACGCCATCCTCCGCAATCACGGGCGTCCGCCGGCCGTGATTGTGGTCACCGACGGGGAGCGGATTCTCGGCCTCGGCGACCAGGGGATTGGCGGCATGGGCATTCCCGCCGGCAAGCTGTCGCTCTACACCGCGTGCGCCGGGATTCCGCCGTCCTTGACGCTGCCCATCATGCTCGACGTCGGCACCGACAACGAGACGCGGCTCAACGACCCGCTGTATCTCGGCCTGCGGCACCAGCGCATCCGCGGCGCGGACTACCAGGACTTCATCGACCGGTTCGTGGACGGCGTGATGCGCGTCTACCCCGACGCCGTGCTCCAGTGGGAAGACTTCCTCAAGGCTAATGCGATTCACCAGCTCTCGCGCTTCCGCGACCGCTTGTGCACGTTCAACGACGACATCCAGGGCACCGCGGCCGTCGTCGTCGCCGGCGTCTACGCGGCGCTGCGGATGAACGGCCAGGCGATGCGCGACCAGCGCATCGTGCTCGGCGGCGCGGGCGCGTCGGCGCAGGGGATTGCCGGTCTGTTTGTCTCGGCGCTGCGGGAGGCGGGGCTGTCCGCCGACGCCGCGCGGCGGCGCATTTCCACCGTCGACAGCCGCGGGCTCGTGACCACGGCACGCGAGGGCCTGGAGGATTTCAAGGCGGCGTATGCGCGGCCGGCTGAAGAAGTGGCCGCTTACGTGTGCCAGGATCGCGGGCGCATCACGCTGGAAGAGACCATCCGCAACGTCAAGCCAACCGTGCTGATCGGCACGTCGGGCGCGGCCGGCCTGTTCACGGAAGGCGTCGTGCGCGCGATGGCCGCGGTCAACGACCGCCCGGTGGTGTTTCCGTTGTCGAACCCCACCAGCAAGGCCGAGTGCACGGCGGCGCAGGCGATCCAGTGGTCCGACGGCCGCGCCATTGTCGCCACCGGCAGCCCGTTCGAGCCGGTCGTCCACGAGGGCCGCCGGTATCGCATCGGACAGGGGAACAACGCGTTCGTCTTTCCGGGCGTCGGACTGGGATTGTGGGTGGGACGCGTCCGGCGCGTCACCGACGCGATGTTCCTGGACGCGGCGCGGACGCTGGCGGGCCTGGTGGGCCAGGCGGATCTGGACGAGGGCGCGGTTTACCCGCACCTCACGCGCATCCGCGACTGCTCGCACGCCGTGGCCTGCGCCGTGATCCGCCGTGCGGTGGCCGAGGGCCACGCGTCGCCGGAGATCCTGCCCGACCTGGAGGCGACGGTCCGCCGCGCGATGTGGCAGCCGACCTACCGGCCGGTTCGATACGAAGGGCCGCGGACCCGCCAGCGTTGACGCTGGCATCAGTGCCCCCGTCTTTGCTATAGTCAATGTTTGCCCGGTGTCGCGGACCGCTTTCAGTGGAGCGCTTCGGCGGGCAAGCCAGTCGTGCGGCGTCGTTACCGTGCGACCCACCCCAAAGTGGGCCCGTAGCTCAACTGGCAGAGCAGCAGACTCTTAATCTGTTGGTTCTCGGTTCGATTCCGAGCGGGCTCACCAACCTTCGCTCTGGTTCAGGCGAAGGTTGTCCGCCGTAGCTTTAGCGAAGGCGGACCTCCCACTGAACTGCGAGCTTCGGCTGGCTTCGCCCAGATCCGCCGTCCGCGACCGGCAGACCTCCCCAACGATTCGAGCTCCAGTTGGCTTCGCCAAGTGCCGAGCTCGAAGGCGACGTGCTATCGTCGTCTGTGGAGCGCGCACATGGACATCACTATTCCCAAGAGTCTCGAGGGGTTGGTCCGCCGAAAGGTCGATGAGGGCCACTACAGCACCGAGGATGAGGTTGTCGCGGACGCTCTCCGCCTCATGCAGGCGCGCGACGATGTCGCAGAGATCAAGCGCGCGCGCCTGAGGGACGCTATCGAGCGGGGGCACGAAGACGCTGCAGCCGGCAAAGTGATCCGACTGGAGAACAACGAGGAGATCGACGCCCTCTTCGCCGACCTGTGAGGCACCTCGAACTCACGGAGATCGCCCACGCGGATCTGAAATCGATTCGCCGCTATTCCGAGAGGACATGGGGTTCCGATCGCACGGCTCAGTACATGGCGGCTCTGCGCGATACCATGAAGGGACTCCTCGCCGGCACCGTCGTTAGTCGCAACCGCGATGACCTCCGACCTGGTCTGCAGATGGCTACCAGTGGCCGTCACTGCGTGTTCTTCGAAGCCGACCAGTCACGCATCCTTGTCGTCCGTGTGCTCCACGACAGGATGGACTACCAGCGTCACCTCGAAGCTGACGCCGGGCCTGACAGGAACCTGTGAGTCCGCTCAAGCCGCACGCCTGAGCTCATCCACGCTTCGCGACCAGGGGACGACGCGGTTCCAACTCGCGAAATGTAGGCTCATCGCTCTCGCGCGATCCCCGGCGGGAGCTTCGGCTGGGCTTCGCCAAGTGGTGTGCGCCCGGCGAAGGCTGTGGCTGTCCCGCCGTGGCTCGCGAAGCGAGCGGAGGCGGATTTCCCCCTCCCGCAACTCATCCCCACCACGACGCGTCCGGCGCATTGACAGGGGCACTCGATGCATCAGGTGTCCGTCGGACAGGCCTACAACGCCGCCAGGGGATAGCGGCGGCGCAACACCGCCGTGACGGCGCCGGCTTCATCCGACAACTGCTGCCACGCCGCGTCGGCGGCGTCCCACTTCGATTCGGTGCCGAGGTGCTCCAACGCGCGGGCCGCCCGCACCAGCCGGTCGGCCGACATGTTGGCCGCGGCTCCCTTGATGGCATGGGCGGCTGAATGCAATCCCTCCGCGTCCCGGTTGGTGACCGCGCTGCGAACCGCCACCAGCCGTCCCGGCAGGTCGTCGAGAAACAGGCGCGTGACCTCGGCCATCAGTTCCGCGTCGCCCGAGAGCCGGCGTCGAAACGCGTCTTCGTCAAACACCGCCGGGCCCGCCGGATGCGCGGGCGCGATGACACCGCCGCCCGCCTCTTCGACGGCGGCGAACAGCGAGGGCGGATCGATCGGCTTCGACAAATACCCATCCATGCCGGCGGCCAGGCACCGGACCCGGTCGCTCTCCATTGCGTGGGCCGTCATGGCGACCACGCGGACATGCTGGCCGGTGGCCTGTTCGCGGCGGCGGAGTTCGACGGTGGCGTCGAGTCCGCCCATGACCGGCATCTGCAGATCCATCAGCACCACATCGAACTGCTCTTGATCGAGCCGGTCCAGGGCTTCGCGGCCGTTTTGCGTCACCGTGACGTGATGACCGCGACGGGTGAGCAGGCCGGCGGCGACCCGCTGGTTGACCACGTTGTCTTCGACGAGGAGGACGCGGGCGCGTCGGGCCGTGGCGCCCATTGCAAACGCGCCGGCCGTTGGCGCCGGATGATCGGTCAGGGCAGGGGCCGTGACGCCGGCGACGCGTTGCACGGCCGCCAGCAAATCGCCGGCACTGACCGGCTTGGTGAGATACGCGGCAATGCCCAACTCGGCGCGGCGCCCCTGATCGAGATATTCGCCGGACGAGCTCAGGATGATCACGCTGGCGCCGGCCAACTCGGGACGCCGCGTTATCGTGGCCGCGACCTCGAGGCCGTCCATGTCGGGCATGTGGGCGTCGAGCAGGACCAGCCGGAACGGTCGCGCGGCGAGGGCGGCCGCGGCCAGGGCTTCGAGGGCGGCGGTGCCGCTCGAGACCACCGTCGCTGACAACCCCCAGCGCCTGACCTGCTCGGCGAGCAGGCGGCGGTTGACCTCGTTGTCATCCACGATCAGCACCGCGAGGTTGGCCGGGAGCGGTGTGGCCGGCAGGGCTTGAGGCGCGTCGGTCACGGCCAGGGTGACCGTGAAGTGAAAGGTGCTGCCTTCGCCGAGCGCGCTCTCGACCCAAATCCGTCCCCCCATCAGCTGCACCAGCGTCGTCGAGATGGTCAGGCCCAGGCCGGTGCCGCCGAAGCGGCGGGTGGTCGAGCCGTCGGCCTGGCTGAAGGCCTCGAAGATGGTGTCCTGCTTTTCCATTGGGATGCCGATCCCCGTATCGCTGACGCTGAAGTGCAGCGTGCTGCGATCCTCGCTGCGGCGCTCTTCCCGGGCCGCCACGAGTACGTGGCCGTGCTCGGTGAACTTGAGCGCGTTGCCGACCAGGTTGGTCAGGATCTGCTGGAGACGCGTGGGGTCGCCCAGCACTGCGGCCGGCACGTCCGGTTCGATGTCGCAAATCAGCTCGAGGCCCTTCTGGTGCGCGCGAACGGCGAGCGGCTTGACCGTGTCGGCCACCACCGCCCGCACCGACAGCGGCACCACTTCGAGCGTGAGCTTGCGCGACTCGATTTTCGAGAGGTCGAGAATGTCGTTCAGGATCGACAGCAGCGTGTCGGCGGAGGTCCGGACCGTGGCCAGGCTGTCCCGCTGGTCCGCGGTCAACTCGCTGTCGAGGACGAGGTCGGTCATGCCGATGATGCCGTTCATCGGCGTCCGGATCTCGTGGCTCATGTTGGCGAGGAACTCGCTCTTCGCCCGGTTGGCCTCCATCGCCTCGTCGCGGGTCTTGACCAGTTCCTGGTTGCTGGTCCGCAGCTCGTTGGTGCGCGCATCGACGGTCTGCTCGAGGTCGTTCTGCTGCAGGAGGAGCTGCTGATCGCGCCGCTGGATGTCGGCGATCATCGCGTTGAACTGGCCGATCAGCTCGCCGATCTCGTCGTCATCGCCAGCCTCCGCGCGCACGTCGTAATCGGCGCGATCGCGCACCAGCCGCATGACCCCGATGAGGCGCGCGATGGGGCCGAAGATCACCCGCACCGTCGCCTTCGAGATGCCGAGCACCAGCCAAAACGCCAGGAACAGCGTCGCCGCGACGATGGTCAGGAAGCGCGTGATCCGGCTCCAGACTTCGGTGATGTCCGACTCCACGACGATGGTGCCGATGACCTCACCGTTCAATGAGATCGGCCGGGTCACGTGCAGGTGGTCTTCTTCGAACCGCGCGCCGGCGCCCAGGCCTGGCCCCAACCGCTCGGGCCCGGTTCGACCCGGTGGGAGGTCCTGGCGCCGGTAGGTCGCCAGCAGCGTGCCGTCGAGGGTGTATAGCCGGGCATCAAGGATGTGATGGTTGACGGCCGTGGCGCCCAAGGTGTCGGCCGCGGCGTCGGCGTCGGCGAAGGTCAGGGCGGCCGTGCTGTTGGTGCCGACGATATCGGCCAGCATCGTGACATCGCGTACCAGGCTGGCCCGCTGGGTCAGATAGTCGTAGGTCACAAAGATTGCGCTGGCCGCGATCAGCGTGATCCCCGTGGTCATGACCGCGGCCGTCGTCAGCTTGCGGCCGAGCGACTGGCGGTGGAACCAGGCGCCGAGGCTATTGGGCATCGCGGTCTCGTATGACCCTGGCGAGCCCGAGCAGCCGGGAACTGATGTGCAGGCCCGCGCGTTCGGCCGCGTCAGTGTTGATGGCGAAGCGCATGCGCCCCTGCTCGAGGTAGAGCTCGATGATGCCGCTTGAGCGGGCGAAGTCTTTGCTGTCGCTGACGGTCAAGACCGGCCGGGTCTTGACCGTGGTGAGTCCGCCACCGGCCTGACGGGTCTCCGCGTCGGCGACGAACAGCAGGTGGCACGCCGGCCACGTGGCCGGGTCAGCCGGCCGCAACACCTCGACCGCTCGCCCGCTAATCTGTTGTCCGCGAATCGTCGCGACCAGCGCGGCGGCCATCTCGTCGTCACCAACCACGCAGGTGATGATGGGCGCGGCGGGTGGCAATGCCGGCCACTCGGTGAACTTCGCGAAGTTGAAGATGAATGCCGCCTTCACGAGGACATCCGGCGCCACGCCTTGCGGGGCGGCCGCCAGGCTGCCCGGCCACGCCGTGAGCGCGCAAGCCACCACCAGACCCGCCGCGCGGAGCCACCAGCGACCATGCGGCGCGCGGGACGCGATCATCGGAACGTCCATCGCAGCCGGACACCGGCGCTGCGCGGCACCTGCGCGGCCTGCACCAACGCGTCGGCGCCGCCAAACTCGAAGTGCGCCGCCTCGAACAGGTTCTGGCCGATCGCCATGACCGAGAGGCGATCGGTGAACCGCACCTCCAGGTTGATGTCGGCGCGCATGTAGGGATCGACGTGGAGCTGCTCCAGCGGGCCCACGCGGGAGATGGCGAGGTTGACGGTCGCGCGCGTGCCCGGTGAGTACGACGATCGTACCCGCCACTGATGACGTGGGGCGCTCCCGTCTTCGAACGCCGCGTCGGGGTCCAGGCTCGAGGCGTGAGGCGACGGATCGATCTGGAACAGTGTGTAGCTGCCGTCAAGGCGCCACGCCGGGAACGGCTGCCACAGCCCCGCCACCTCGAGCCCACGCGTCGTTGCCGCGAGCTCGTTGCCGAGGTGACTTACGACGAGGATGCGCGGTGACGGGACGAACTGGACGATGGGCGCCGCCACTTCCTGCGTCGAGAGGTCGTCGTAGCGACCCACGAACCCGGTGAGGTCGACCGACCCGGTGGTGCCGACCTCGAGCCGATATCCGGCCTCCGCGTCAACGAACTCCTCGGTCCTGAACTCCGGGTCTCCCAGGACGGTGATGACCAGTGGCAGCCCACCGGGGCCCGCGATCGGCGGATACGTTAGGCGGATGCCCCGGCTGATCAGCGACGGCGTTCGTAACGAACGCGACGTGGCGACCCAGAGGCGCTGGTTGGGAAAACCCTTCCACATGGCCCGAGCGGTCGGCTGGACGCCCGTGCCGGTGTCGGAGTCGTACTGGATCTGGCTGCCCAGTGTGACGGCGAGCCGCTTGCCGAAGAATGCGATCTCGTCCTGGATGAAGCCGGTCACCAGAGACGAACGGTTCTCGGGCGGAACCAGCGCGATCCCGACCCGTCCCGTCAGCTTCTCGTCAACGAACCGGTAACCTGCGCCGGCCACGATGTCGTGACGCGCGCCATAAGTCGCGCGGTACTGAGCGTCGAGGTCGAAGGCCTTCCGTTGGTAGTCGCCGACGGGCTCCTGCCGGCCCGAGATGTCCACGAACGCCTGCACCTTCAGCGACTGTCCGCCGGCGCGCGTGTGTGTCCAGCGGCCGAGGAGATGGCCGCCATGCGACTCGGAGCGATCGGTCAAGAGCGGTTCGCGCGCAGCCGTCAGCGGGTCGAAGTTGGTCCAGAGCCCGCGCGCGCGGCCGGCCGTGAGGCGGCCGTCGAAAGAGAACGCCTCGGCCTGGTGGCTCCAGTCCGTGCGAAATCCCGTAGTCAGACTTCGGGACGCATCGTCGGCTCGCGTGCCTGGGACAATCAGCGATTGCTCGCGTTCGGTCCACTGCGCGTAAACGCGGTAACGGGCCTCACCACGGGTGCCGCCGTAGCGGATCCCGCCCTGTTGTGCCGAGCGCCCGGCGTCCGCGCGGACCAGCCCGCCCTGCGTGTCGGCCGCGGACTTGGTGACGATGTTGATCACGCCGTTCACGGCGTTGGCGCCCCACATCGCGGCGCCGGGACCGCGAATCACCTCGATGCGATCGATGTCGTCGAGCATGAGGTCGTTGGCGTCCCAAATCGCGCCTGAGAAGAGGCGGTTGTAGACGCTGCGGCCGTCGACGAGGACGAGCAGCTTGTTCGCGTACAGGCCGTTGAAGCCGCGCACCGTCACGGCCCACTTGCTCGAGTCGATCTGCGCCACGTCCACGCCCGGAGCCATGCGCAGCAGGTCGGGGATGGAGGTCATGCCCGAGCGACGGATGTCGTCCTGGGTGATGACAAAGACCGCCGCGGCAACGTCGCTGAGGGGTTGTGTCTTGCGCCCCGCCGACGTGACCTCAATCCGCATCAGTTCTTCGATCGACAGCTGGGCCAGGTCGGGAGCTCGAGTCTGGGCGAGGCTGGGCGCGGGGGCGGCAAGAAAGCTCGTCCATACCAGCAGGAGCAGGAGGCGCCTCATGGCAACGGTCGCAGCAATAAGGGTGCCGTGAGGGTGACAGCTCTAGAGCTGGAATGTGGCGCAGGAAGCCGATTTGCGCCCTGGCGTCCCGTCGGCCGCTCCGGACGATTACCCAGAAGTGGCAAGCGTCAGACTCGATCAGCAAATCGAGGCGATGGCCCAGGGACAATCCCCGGGCCATCGGTAGGAACGTTACCGGCCGAAGCGGAACGTGAAGCCCAGCGTGGCGCGCCAGAAGTCGAAGTCTTCAAGGTCGAGGTCCTGGCCCCCATCGTCCCCCTTCTGAAGACCACGGAAGTAGCGGGCGTCGGCGCGCAGGCCGACGTTGTCGCTGAAGAACACGTGCACGCCGCCGCCGACGTTGACGCCCAATTCGTTGTCGCTCAGGTTGTCGAACAGGTCGTCGGCTCCGCTGAGGCTCGCGCGCATCAGCCCGATGCCCGCGACCGCGTAGGGGCGCACGCCGGGGCCGGACGTGCCGCCGATTGGCGCGCCCAGGACGACGCTGCCCATCAGTGTCTGCACGATCGAGTCGAGGTTGAGCAGCTCGACGTTCTCCGAGCCACCGGTGATCTGGTAGAAGTTCGGCGCGAGGTGGTAGTCCACTTCAAGGCCCAGCTTGCCGGCGCCCATCCAAGTGGCGCTGGCGCCGAAGCTGATCCGCTGTTCGAACTCGTCGGCCAGGTTGTTGACGTTGAAGGTGTTGGCCGAACCACCGAAAACCACGCCGACATAAGGCGCCAGCAGCCAGTCGGCCGACGCCGGCTTCGCCGCGCCGCCCAGAATCAGCAGCGCGATCGCTGCCCGCATCACATGTTTCACGAGAATCCCCTTTAAGTAAGAACGTGTCATGGCAGAGGACTCTGCAAGATCGGCTCCACTAGTCCTCACCCTTCGTCAGGCTCACGTTGATCGGCGTGGTCTGGCCGCCGATGGCCTGCACGGTTGTCGAGAAGGGCAGGTAGCCGTCCCTGCGGATCTCGATGCGATGCGGTCCTGCGGTCACCTGAATCTCCAGCCGATCGGCGCCGGAGCCTTGCCACGGTTCACCGTCCACGAGCACGGTGGCATCCGACGGTTGCACGCGGATGGCGAGTACGCCAGCGCCCTGGGCCGCCGGGGCCGGTGCCGGCATGGATACGGGCCGCCCGAACGCGTCGTACATGACCTGCGGCGCAGGCGGCGTGGCCCGCGGTGCCGGGCGTGGCGGCGCGAGTTCGCCCGCCGGCAGCGGTTCCATCTCGAGGCGAAGCCGATAAGTGTCGCCCGGCTGGAACAGGATGGACTGGGTGACCGGCCGGTAACCGTCGAGATAGAGATCGATCACGTGCTCGCCGGGCATCAGGCGCAGCCGCTGCGCGAACCCGTCGAAGTCGTCGACGATGCCGGCGCGGTAGCCGTCAACGTAGACCTCGGTGTGCCGCGGTGTCACCTGGATGCGCGCCGCGCTCTCGCCCCCGAAACCGTGTCCCCAGTAGCCCCGGGGGTACTGGCCGGGGTATCCCCACCCGTATGAGTCCCCGAAGAAAGGGTTGTAGTAAGGCGTGTAGAACGGCGCGTAGTATGGCGCCACCATCACGGTCCGTGGCGCCTGGCCGCGGTCACCGCCGCCGCGTCCGCCGCGTCCACGCTGGGCGTGCGCGGTCGAGGGCAGCAGTAACACGCCCACCGCAATCACGCACGCCACTTGAATGAGTCGTTTAGTCCAGGACACTTGTTCCTCCGAAGGCAGGCACCTCCTTGTGAAGCAAGGCCGGTGCCATCTCATCTGCCCAGAGGAGCGTGATGCGACCGTCGCGCGGAGGGGTCAGCGCACGTCGCTGTTACAGGACAGGCGGCGCGAAAGGGTCGCGCCGCCCGCCACACTCTTGTCACAACCGCTGCCCGTATAATCAGGGCGCGTCATGCGAAACAGAATCTTCGGCGTGTTGGTGGCGACGGCAATGGCGGGCTCGGCCACGATCGTAAGCGGGTGGGGCGGGCAGGGGCATCGCCTCGTTGGCCTCGTGGCGGCCAACCACCTGACGCCGGTGGCGAAGCAGAACGTGGCGTGGCTGCTCGACGGCCAGAGTCTGGCCGGCGTCTCCAGTTGGGCCGATCTGCAAACGACCGATCACGTGCAGACGTCGTACTGGCACTACCTGAACATCCCGCCCGACGCCGCCGGCTACGACCGCGATCGCGATTGCCCGCGGCAGCCCGGCACGGCGGCGGGCGCCCGCGCCGACAAGTGGCGCGACTGCGTCGTCGATCGCATTGCCTATTTCGAACAGCGTGCTGCCGACGTGACGCTCGACCGCGCCGACCGCGCCACGGCGCTGAAGTTCCTGGTGCACTTCATCGGCGACCTGCACCAGCCGTTTCACGCGCTCGGGGTCGGCCGCGGCGGCAACGACGTGCACGTCCGCGTGTTCGGCGAGTCCAACTGCGGCAGCGACCCGGCGAGGCCGCCTCTCCCGTGCAACCTGCATTCGGTCTGGGACAGCCGCCTGATCGCCCGCCGCGCGCTGGACGACGACGCCTACGTGGCGGTGCTCGAGAAGCTGATCGCGCGGAACCGGTGGGCGGTGCAGCCGCCGGGCCCGCCGGCGCAGTGGGCGGAGCAGTCGTGGGCGCTCGGCAAGGCGGCGCTCGTCAAGCCCGACACCAACATCGACGAGGAGTACTACCGGAAGCAGATTCCGGTGGTCGACGAGCGGCTGGCGCTGGGCGGCGTGCGCCTGGCCGCCGTTCTGAACCGTGTCTTCGTCGCGTTGCCGCCGCGGTAGGAAGCGAGCGGCGCGCCCGACGATCACGCGTCCATCGGCAGGAGGCGGAACGGCTTGCCGCCCGGACCTCGCAACGCCCGGAAGTGGCGCTCATCGGTGCACAGCAGGTCACAGGTGCGGTGGCGGTGAGCGAGCACGACGACCGACGCGTCGGCCAGCCCAATCCGAAGATCGGCGAAGCGATCCATGATTCGCCGCGCCTGGAGCACATCCTCCGCCGAGAACAGCTCCAGTTGATAGGCGCCTCGTGTCACTTCATCGACGAGCGCTATCTGCGCGTCGTGACCAACGCGATTGGCAATCAGGTAGTCGAGCTCGGCCAGCACGAACGGCGAGAGCACGCGCGGTGGCTTGGCGCCGATCAACGCGGCCACGGCACGGCCGTGCAGGGCTTCGTTGCCGTCTACCGCGGCGTACAGCCCGCCGGTATCGAGCACGATCACGGGGCGCCAAATCCATCAAGGGCGGAATCGACATCGCCGGCGATCGATGGCCCCTGCGCCTGGAAGAGGGGCAGCCTCGGGGTCGGCGTTTCGCGCTCTTCGGTGATCCGCGACACGGCTTCCCGCAACAGCGCCGCTTCACTGCACCCGCGCGCCGCCGCGGCCTTTCTCAAGGCTCGCTTCAGCTCCGCCGGCAGGTACACGGTCGTCTTGGTCATGCCCTACGTATACCATACGTTCTGACATATCGTGGCGGCATCGGGTTACCGGCCCCCGCGAGCCCAAGGGCTATTCGCCTCGCACCCCGGCGCGCCGGGCTGCAGGATCTGAACAGTGGGTGGAGAACCGGGAGAGGCCGTGCGGCAGGCGGCTGCCGCGGCCAAGGCAAACAGAACCAAGACACGACGGGAAAACGGGGGGTGAGACACCCGACAAGAATACTCAGGATTATCGTTTCCCGGGCGATGGGGACGGCATCGGGGACCAATAGGCGCCGGTCGTCTCGTCCACCTGGAAACTCCAGTCCACATTGGTTGATTCCACGAGGAAATCGTAGGTCCGGGGACCTTCGTCGTAGTCGGCGGCACCAGTCCCCACGCCGCGGTGGTCAGTCACGATCTGCAGGGTTCGACCGCTGATCGCGGACCGCATGGTCAGCTTGAAGGCGCCGGTGCCGGCCGGGGACTCGTTGGTGGTTTGCCAGCGGAGGTGGAAGCGCCCGGTCTCGCTCGGGATGTCGCCGACGGTGGCGGTGCCGTGCCCCTGCCACGACCCGACCTGCCGCGTCACCGAGACGATGTCTTGCGGCGTGGTGGGCTTGGGCGAGCAGGAGGCCAGGCAGATCGCGATGGCGATGGCGGCACGATGCACGCCCTTAACTCTACTTTGGACGCGGAACCCCCTTCCTCTTCTTGACAGTTGTATGGAATAGTCATATACAGTCGGTATGAGCGTCCTCGGCGAGTTCCTCGCCGGTCTCGAGGGGTTCGAGTGGGACGCGGGCAACTCTGACAAGAACTGGCGGAACCACGAGGTCCGGCAAGCCGAGGCCGAGCAAGCTTTGCTTAATCGCCCCGTTGTGTTCGCGGCGGACGTCACACACTCGCGGACCGAGGCGCGGTTCTTCACACTGGGCCGCGCCGATAGCGGCCGACTTCTCGCGATTGTGTTCACGACTCGCGGCACGCCCGTGCGGGTGATCTCGGCTCGGCCGATGAGCCGGGCGGAACGAAGGGCATATGGCCAAATCGAAGCGAAGTCTCAAACCGATTCCTGAATTCGCCTCCGAGGCCGACGAACGCGAGTTTTGGGAGACGCACGACTCGGCCGGCTACGTGGACTGGTCGAAAGCGACGGTCGTATCGCTGCCGAATCTGAAGCCGTCGACCGAAACGATTTCCTTGCGTTTGCCCGCCCCGCTGCTCAGCGACCTAAAAGCGCTCGCCAACAAGCGTGACGTGCCCTATCAATCGTTGCTCAAAGTGTTCGTGGCCGATCGCGTGGCGGAGGAATGGCGGTTATCGAAGCATCGGGGCGCGCTGTCTATCAAGGCGCCGCGGCCGGCGAGCCGCCGGCGACCGAAGGCAGCCGTCAAGCGGCTCGCGCGCGCGACTCGCGGCTGAGCGCCCGCGCGTTACGCCGACGCGATTCGACAGCATCGAGGACCGGGGCGATGAGCGGCCGGCAAGAGAGGTAACAGATCAGTCCGAGGACCAGCCGGCACACGGACCGGAATTAAGGCGGAATGGGGCAGCGATGCGAAGACTGGCAGGCACCCTATGCACCCTATCGAGTTGTGCCCCATTCCGGCGGGTTCTGGCCGAGCAGGTGGCGGACGAAGAAGTCGAAGCGCTTGCGCTCGCCGTAATCCGCGTAGACACCGCCGCGGCCGGCGTTGTGTTCGGCGCCGGGGACCATCAGGTAGTCGAAATTCTTGTTGGCCTTGAGCAGCGCGCTCACCACCTGCAGGGTGGACGAGGGATCGACGTTGGTATCGAGCTCGCCGACGATCAGCAGGAGCTTGCCCTGCAGCCGCCACGCGTGATCGACGTTGGACGAGGCGGAGTACTGCGGGCCGATGGGCCATCCCATCCACTGCTCGTTCCACCAGAGCTTGTCCATGCGGTTGTCGTGGCAGCCCGCGTACGACACCGCCACCTTGTAGAAGTCGGGATGGAACAGCAGCGCGCCCATCGCGTTCTGGCCGCCCGCGGAGCCGCCGTAGATGCCGACGCGCGTGATGTCGTACCACGGATTCTTCGCCGCGCAGGCCTGGTGCCAGAGGATGCGATCGGGGAAGCCGGCGTCCTTGATGTTCCGCCACGCCACGTCGTGGAACGCCTTCGACCGGTTCGACGTGCCCATGCCGTCCATCTGGACGACGATGAAGCCGAGCTCGGCCTGGGCCTGCATCGGCGTAAACGCCGAGAACGTCTTCGGCGTGTGCGTGCCGTGCGGGCCGGCGTAGATGTGCTCGATCACCGGATACTTCTTCGACGGATCGAACCGCGTCGGCTTCCACACCAGACCCCAGATGTCGGTGGCGCCGTCACGGCCCTTGGCCACGAACACCTCCGGCGCGTGCCAGCCGGCTTTCGCGAGAGCGGAAATATCGCCGCGTTCGATTTCCCACGTTCGGAGGGCGGCGGCTTCAGCCGCCGCCTGGCGAGGGCTAAAGCCCTCGCCCTCCGTACGGTGGAGTTCCAATACGCTCGCCATGTCCACCCGCGAATAGTGGTCCACGAACATCGTCATGTCGGAGGAAAACCCGACGACGTGATTGGCGTCGGCGGAGGTGAGCGGCGTGAGGCCGGTGCCATCGAGGTTGATGCGGTAGTAGTGCTGGAAGTACGGGTCTTGTCCCTCTCGGGCCGGTGTCGCCATGCCGCCGGCGCTGAACCATAGCTGGCGCTTCTCTTCATCGACCTTGAGGACGTGCCGCACCGGCCACGCGCCCTTCGTGATCCGTGTCTTCACCGCGCCGGTGGCGCCGTCGACCAGGTAGAGATGGTTCCAGCCGTCGCGCTCCGACATCCACACCACTTCCCTGCCGTCGTTCAAATCGTAGCGGAAGCGCTTGCCGGCCTGCAGCGTCGCCGCGGAGCGGTTGTAGTAGAAGAACGTCGCCGGTTCCTCGGCAATCACGGCGCGGGCGGCGCCGGTTTGCGCATCGACCTCGATCACGCGATAGACCTGGTGCCCGCGCTGGTTGTATTCGAAGGTGAACCCGCGGCTGTCTTGGCGCCACACCAGGTCCGACATGTCGAACGGATTCGGGAACAGCCGCGAATCGACGTTCACCTGCTTCTGGCTCCGCACCTCGAACAGGACCGGCTGCTCGAGGTCGAGCTGATCACCGGGCTTGGCGTACTGGACGGCCCAGTGCTCCGGCTGCAACTGGTCTTCCGGAGACGACGACACGTAATGGACGAGCCGCCGATAGCCGGGCCGCACGCGGCAGGCGGCGATCTTGCTGGAGTCGGGTGACCACACGATCGAGGCGCCGTCGTAATAGTTGCCCTCCGAGCCGTCGGTGCTGAGCGCCGTGCGCTTGTCGTCCCTCGACCCTGCTCGGGACGACCCTGAGCTTGTCGAAGGGTCGCCGCCGAACGGGCGGATGGCGAGGTTGTAGTTGTCGATGAACGCCATCCACTTGCCATCGGGCGACAGGCGCGGCCGCGGCGTGGCCGCCGAGAGATCGCCGCGCACCGGGCCATTGATGCCGCGGCGAATCTCACCGGGCGGCGGCAGCTCCGGCGTGCGGCAGGCATAGTCGGCGAGCACGCAGGTCCAGCGGGCACCGTCGATGGTCATGTCAATGGCGCTCAGCGCGTCGTTGAAAGTGAACGACTGGAAGGGCAGCTTGTGCGCGGTGTAGGCCTTCGCCGCCGCCTTCGACAGCGACTCCGCCAGGCGGGCGTGGTCGAACGACGGCTGCTTCTGTCTGGTGTCGGCATCCACGGTGACGAACTCGTAGCCGTCGGGGAGGGAACGTCGATAGTAGAAACGATGGGTGGTGCCAATCCACGTGGCCGGCTCGGGGACGTTGACGGCCAGCGCTTCGTATTGGGTCCGCAGCGCCTGCGCGCGCTCGTAGTCCGTGCGCGTCACCTGGCCGGCGACTGATGACGCCGATAAAATCACCAGG
Source organism: uncultured Acidobacterium sp. (assembly GCA_964355095.1). Lineage (GTDB taxonomy): Bacteria > Acidobacteriota > Vicinamibacteria > Vicinamibacterales > UBA2999 > 12-FULL-67-14b. The sequence continues at coordinate 10,207 of CAYHCX010000023.1, read as the reverse complement.
GCCGCGGATAACGCAGATGACACAGGCATGGTCTTCAACCGGCCCATTGGCAAATCTCCCTCGATCGGCGGGGATTCTAGCTGAAATGTGATACCTAGCTTCCCACATGGCTCGCTGCGCCGCGGGCTCGCGGCCATCTCTGCCGTAGCCGTGGGTGCGACCGACGGCATCGATTGTGCAGGGATCAGCTTTGTGCCACCGAAGCAACTAGCGACCAAGACCGCGCCGTTCAAACTGGAGCAGTATCTCGATTCCGCCGGGCTCCCCCGGCGGGTCATGCGGGCCGCGCGCGGTTCGGTGGTGTTTGCCCAGGGGGCCAGTGCCAGCGACGTGTTCTACATCCAGGACGGCGGCGTCAAGCTGTCGGTGCTGTCAGCGGTGGGCAAGGAAGCGGTGGTCGCCATGCTCGGCCCCGGAGACTTCTTCGGAGAGGGCTGCCTGGCGGCTCAGCCCTTGAGGATGGGCAGCGCCACCGCGGTCGTGGCCACGACGCTGGTTCGCATCCCGAAGCGCGAGATGATGCGGACGCTGCACGAGCAGGCGGCGTTCTCGGATCGGTTCATCACGCACATGCTGGGACGCAACATCCGCATCGAGGAAGACCTGGTCGATCAGCTGTTCAACTCGAGCGAGAAGCGCCTGGCCCGGACGCTGCTGTTGCTGGCGCGCTACGGCAACGACGACGCCCCGATTCGGGTATTGCCGAAGCTGTCGCAGGAGACGCTCGCGGAAATGGTGGGTACGACGCGGTCGCGCGTGAACTTCTTCATGAACAAGTTCCGCAAGCTGGGGTTCATCGAATACAACGGCACCATCAAGGTCAACAGGTCGCTGTTGAGCATCGTGCTTCACGACTAGGCTCCAGGTGCCAAGGCGCCACGGTGCCAATACTTGGCACTGTACTACCTAGTTCTGTGAGGTCAGCGAAGGCTGGTGCGCCCAGTAGGACTTGAACCTGCAACCTTTGGCTTCGGAGGCGAAACAGGCATCAGTATCTTGTTCTCTCCACCTAGGTTACGGGTCTGGTGCCAGCCGCTTTCGCCTTTGTCGCCTCGCTGAGAAGAATACGCTCTTTCGCGCTGAGATGTTTCGGCAGCGCGATCGCCGGCAGGCTGGCGTGCATCGCCACCGCCGCGTCGCGGGCCGCTTGCGGCACCGCGTTCTGGATGTACCGCTGGGTCTGCCGCGCGTCGGCGTGCTGGCCCAGCTCCTGGACGCCGCGCAGGTTTCCACTCGAGCGCAGCGCCTGCGTCAGGAACGAGTGGCGGAGGTCGTACGGGCGCACCAGCGGCACGAGGGTGGCCTTCGTCCCCTTCGTCACGAACTTGTGCGGGAGCGGCGTCTCGCCGGCGCCGAGCTGCGCTGCGATCACCTTCACGCACCCGCGCATCCACGATTGCCGGACGCTCGAGGTGCTGAACGGCTTCAGGGTGCCCTTCGTGGTCAGCCCGCCGTGCGTGACGAGGAGCGCGAGGACCTCGACGGCTTGGGGCGCCAGCGGCAGCCAAGTCTCGCGCGTGCCCTTCCCTTTCCGCCGCGGCCGGCCGCGGAGCACGTGGGTCTCGACGTCAGCGCCCGTCTCGGGATCCGGCGTCACCACCCGCTGCAGGTCCACGTCGGGGTTGATCTTCATGCTCTGCGCCGGCGGCAGGCCCGTGTAGGCCATCCACGCGCAGCGCAGCTTCGCCAGGCTCACGGTCGGGCGCGAGCCCTGGCCGCCGCCGGTCGGCTTCCCCCTGTCCGGCATTTCGCCCAGGATGCGCTCGATCAGGCTGTACGCGAGGCCGCGCGGCTCCGGTTCGGGTTCCTTGCGCTTCTTCACCTTCGCCGCCGGGTTCGGATCGTCATCGGTGTTCACGGTGTTGAAGATGCCGCGCAGCACCGACAGCCGTTTGTTGCAGGTCGACGGCGACACGCCGGCATCCATCCAGGACACGAGCTGCTGCTCGATCATCAGCTTCGTCAGCGCGAAGCGGGAGTCGCGGCCGTGCACGCGGGTCCAGTGCCGGCAGAGAATCGCGCGGTGCTTGCGCTTCTTCTTGTCCTCGATGGTGAGCAGGTACTGGGCGGCGTCATCAGCCAGCGAGCCGGCGCGCGGCCGCTCTTCATCGCGGGCCTGGCCTTTCAGCCGGTCGCGGGCCTCCTCGAGCTTCGCCAGCGGCGTGCTGAGGAGAAACCGATGCTCCTTCGGCTTGCCCCTAACCTTCACGATGACGGCGTAGCGGGTGTCGTCTCGGAAGATGTTCGGCGCGATCCGTTTGCGATGGCCCTGCCGCGCCATGGCTACGACGGGGCCTCGGTGGGGACCGGCGCCGGCGTCCACCCATCAGCCAGGAGGATCGCGACGCGCTCGCCGAGTTCAGCGCCATAGGCCTCCAGGCGCGCGCGCAGCCGCTTCTCGGTCCGGGCGATTAGGGTGTTGGCCACGTGCGCCGGCCGGGTCTTGTCCGGCCGCGGGATCTCGATGTTGTCGAGCGGGGTGCGCACCTTCTTGTCGTCGGCCAGGGTGACGTAGAGATGGTGCAGCGTGCGGCAGCGGTTCAGGATGGTCTTCTTCGCCACGCCGGCCTCGAGCCACTCCGAGATGACGGCCGTCAGGTGCTTCCCCTTGATCTGGTGCCGGCGCCGATCGCCGAGCGCGGCCACCCAGGCCGCCAGCTCCGACTTCTTCGCCGCGTAGGAGACCTTGTGCGCCTGGCCCTTCAGGTAGGTGGGCACGTCGGCCGCCAGGCACCCGCGGGCGACGTTCGGGCGCTCCTTGCGCATCTCGACGCGCTTCTCGTCGCGCCAGGCTTGGATCTCCGGCAGCGGCGTGTCCAGATCGAAGGGCTGCTCCATGCGCCACACGTCGGGCCACGTCCCAACGGTCACCACCGCCGTCAGTGAGGTCTGGCTCCCGCGGTAGATGCCTTCGGCGACGCGGCGGAGTGGAGTGCGCGGCATGGCGGGTTAGTTCAGCGCGTCCCAGAAGTCGCTCTCGTGGACGATCGACACGCGGTGTCCCTCGCGTCGCAGCTGGTAGGCCTTCTCCACTTTGCGACCGTAACAGCAGAACGCCCAGTGCGGGTTGCCTTCGTCGCAGACGATCAGGTAATCGGTTTTGAGCGTGACGTTGGGATGCGCGCGGCCCTCGCGGCGAAGCACGTGCCCTTCCATCTCGCTGCGTGGGCACTTAGCGGACTCGCCCGTGAACACAAACTGGCGATCAGCGAAGGTAATGTCTGGATTCGAAGTGCAAACACCGGCGAGGGTGAGAGCTGGCGGGTCGGTTGGCGGCGCCCCGCCGATCGGCAGCCACGTCGACATTTCAAGAAGATGCGCCGCGTCCTCAGTGATGCGTCCGCGGGCAATCATCCAAGTGACGATCGACTCGCATTCGTCGAAGGGCCACAGACCGCGGAGATGCTGCCAGTCGTCCGCCCACTGCAGGAGGTGCTGCGCTTCCGCCGGCGTGATGACGGCGTCGGCCGCGTAGCCGCTCAAGAGGCCCATCAGAACCTGTATGCCTGCACGCATCTGGTCGAAGTAGGGATTCACCGTGGTGAACTTGCAGGCCACGAAGAGCAGGTCCTCGACTTCGTCGGTGGTGAGGTGCCCGTCGTCGATCGCCGCCTCGAGCTTCCGCGCGAGCTCGCTGAACGGGTGAATCGCGGTGAACTGTCGGTTCGCCCCGAGCCAGTCGACGATCCGGGCTGTTTCTTCTGGGAGAATGACGCCGTCGGCCTGGATGCCGCGTAGCAGTCCTTCCAGCTCGTTACAAAGCCGCATCCCGATTGCGCCGCGTGGGGCTCGTGCGATGTCGCCCATTTACGGCGTCACCAATTCCACCTTGCCGCCGCCAGGCGGTGTGCCGTTCAGGTTGACGCGGAGATACTGCAGAAGAATGGCCTCTACTTGCTCGCGCTCTGAGAAATCGCCAGACAGTTTCGCAGGCATCTCTATCCTGAGCGTCGTCGTAGGCGCATCGGCCCAGTGGAACTTACTACCGCCTTTAGCGAATTCGTCATAGAGACTTATCACCACTCGTTTATTCCTGTTGCCTCCGAACCCTGGCCCGATGCTGACGTCCTTCACGATCATCTTCGTGCCAGATTCGTACGTGAGAAGTTGAGCCTGGCTATTACTGGGCGACCCAGTCTTTGCGTTTACTTTGGCCAGCAATCGGTTGACGTCTGAATCCGACAGGTCAAGCAAGTCGGCGTTATAATAAACGCCCTTGTCCTGAGAGGCGATCAGGACACCGATGACAGATTTCCCATGGACGATCGAATAGAGCGACTGCTTGAGCACAACCGGTTTGTTCTCCCAAGCGCTCTGGAATAGGGCTTTGTTGTTAGCCTGCGCGCCAACATGCGAGACACCGGCAATAAAGAACAACACGCCGACCCATCGACCCATAATCTAATCTCCCTTAGTAGTGGTTTCGATCGCCTCGTTTGTTAACCCCCGCCCTGCGGAGGCATTCATTCAACCAGTCTTTCGATCATCCACGCGACGACCGGCCGCTGCGAAGAGCAGAAGCTCGGGGCAGGTTCATGGGGCTAAGGTCTCCGAAGTACCTAGACGGCCATTGTTCTAGAAATTCTCACCGGCGTCTTCACGCTTCGGCGTAACGCGTGACCTCGGATGTCAGACTGGTAGCAACCACGGTTGCAGCGCCTACATCTCGCGATTGCTCCACCTCAACACCGTGGCATAACCTCAGCCGGCATAACCCTTTTAGTGGAGGCGGTCTCGTATGAAGTCCCCTCGTCGTCGGTCGGTCGCTATTTCTTCGCGCGTCGCTTCGGAGCTTCGGTTTCTGCGCGAGTGTTACCTGTCGGCTCGGCCATCCGGCCGCGAGGCTCTTCGTCGGGTGGCTCAGGCAGTTCGCGCACTGCCCGCGCCGTCGCGACAAGGGCCGTTCTCCCGTCAACATCAGCGAGCTGGTACTTCCGCACGATGAGCGCGAGCTCGGTGGTCATGTCTTCGGCCCTGATGGCCAGGACGGATCTAAACAGGTCAACCACGCTGAGCCCCAAGGCATCGACGTGCTCTTGGAGGCTTGAAACGTGGCCGACCAGGCCTCGCTCGTTGTTACCAACGGTCTTGTAGGTCGGCCCGCCGGCGCGCTCGACAGCACTGGTGCTCTTTAGGCCCTTGTCTTCTCGAACGCGCCTCAACTCGCGGCCCACCGCCTGCCAGAACTCGGGATCGGTCACGCTCGGATGGTAGGAAGGTTCTCCTAAATCAGCAAGTAAATGATTAACCATGCGGCGTTTACGGCCTGTCGCGCCCAATATAGAAAAATCTTCTTGACGAACTAGAAACAAATTCCTATATTGGGCGCATGAATTTGCGCGAGATGAGGGAGCTGCACAAGCTCACTCAGCCAGAAGCCGCGAAACGAGGCGGTCTCGAACAGACCACCATTAGCCAGCTCGATCTCGGGAAGGTCAAGGACCCGCGTCACTCGACGCTGCAGGCGCTGGCATCGGCCTACGGCGTTGGCGTCCAGGACATCGTCGATGCGCTCGCCGAGTCGTTGCAGCAAGCGGAGGGCGCCTAATGCGCTCAGCCGCCTCGTCCCCTCGCCACGCTCGTTCTCATGCCCAGCAGTCTGCGCCCACCGCCGGCGCCGCGAAAGCCGAACCTCGTAGCGAAGTCACGGGCGAAGGGGAGTCGGCCGATCCACTCGACGCCTGCAAATTCATCGTGTCGTTGTCGGCGGGATGGGACGCGGCCGGTTCACTGGGTCCCAAGCCACCGTACCGGTGGCGGACGGTGGCTCGCCTGGCAATGGACGTCGCCCGGTACGCCGTTCTGAAAGCCGAACGTCGTAGCGAAGCAGCGGGCGAGTGTTCGCCGGGTCCGTGGCGCGTCGAAGAAAACCGCCGCGAGAACAACTATCAAATCGAATCGTCGTCGCCGCACCTCTCGGCGACGGTCGCTGTCGTCCTTGGGCGGATTGGTAGCCCGACGGGTCTTGCCGACTCGATACTGATCGCGGCGGCACCGGAACTACTGGAGGCCGCGAAACAAGTGATCGCCTGGCCCACAGTTGGCACGCCGGGGCATGAACCGTTTGAGGCGCTGCGTGTCGCCATTGCCAGAGCCGAGGGCCGACGATGACGACGACTCCCCGCGGCCCGGTCTTGATCGACGTGGCAGCGGGCATCACCTGGCCGCGGCCCGCCGCTGAGGCCGCTCCCCGCGTCCAGGCAGTGACCGACGTGGCGCTCCGCATCACCGCCGTGCTCGACGAAGCCGGCCTGGCAATGGTGGACCGCTACGCCGCACTTCAGGTGGCGCGGGCTCTTGTCGTGGTCAGCGGGGCGGCACTGGTGCCCCCGGACGCTGACGCAGCTCCTGAAGGATCTGTTGGAGGAGCGCAGTGATCTTCTTCAATTCTACGAGCTGCATCACGGCGGCGCCGTCATCGGTGTCTGGCATAAGCGGCCAGCCTACCCGATCTAGGGGTCGCCGATGACGTCCACCCCAAAGCGCTGCAAGGCCGGC
>CAYHCX010000023.1:0-3609 GCA_964355095.1 uncultured Acidobacterium sp. | reverse complement strand
CTACCCGATCTAGGGGTCGCCGATGACGTCCACCCCAAAGCGCTGCAAGGCCGGCGAACGCTGCCGGCCCGTCACGCTACGCGAAGCGCTCTACTGCCAGGTACACCACTCCGAGCTGCGCCTCGACGCGATCGCGCGGCACCTGGGCATCAGCGCCGCCACGCTCGCCGACGCCGCCACCGCACCCCCGCCGCTCCTGGACGAAGCCCTATCGCTGGTACCGCGATCACGTCAAAGCGCAGCTCGAGACTGGCACCAGCGTGCCCATCGGCCGCCCGGCCCGCCGGCGTCCGCTGCAGCGTGCGCAGGAAGCCCGCGAGGAGCGCGCATGACGTGCGCCATCAGCGACGACGCGGTCCCCGGCGACAAGGCGGCGTTCGTGCGCCCGAGTGTCGGCACGCCCGCGCACGCGGTGATCCTGCTCGCGTTCGATGCGGCGGCGCTCGATTACTTCCTGGCCGAGGCGCGCCGATGAGGCCGGCCATCGCCCTCGGCGCGCCGTGCCGTCGCATCCAGGATCCGGTCGCGTTCACGTGCGCGTTGATCGCCACCGTGCAGCAGCGCAACGGCGATCGGTGGGTAGACCCAGCCGCCCTAGTGCAGGCGGTGCCGTACCAGCGCACCGAGGCCGAGGCGCTGCCGCCGTCGTTCTTCCACGCGGTCGCGCGGTTCCGCGCGCACCAGCGCCGGATGGAGCCGTCATGAAGGTGGCGGTGTCGTTCGACTTCACCGATGCGGACCGGCGCGCGATCACGCGGTTCTTGGGCTATGACGGCCTGGCGTCGCGCGTGCAGAGCCGCGCGTGGGCGCGGCTGCAGCTCCGTGTTGCCCTGACCGTGATGGCGCAAGCCCCGCCCAGACCGGCCGGCGGGCTGCCGCCGCTGAATCATCCCAGCACTAAACTCGATCTAGTCAGCCGCATTGAACAAACCGTTCACGCCCGGAGGTCCTCATGAGCCAGGTGCTCGGCTACCTGATGCTCGCCGGCGCGGTGTCGCTGCTGGTGGTGGCGATCGCCTGCGAGATCCGTCTCGGTCTGACGGTTCCTGAAAGGAAGCCCCGATGAGATCTGGGCGGCACGCCGCGCGGGTGAACATATGAGGTCCGTCGCGATCGGATCCGATGTGTTCTTCATCCCCGAGGGCTGGACCCGCTGGGTCACCCAGCACTTAAAGTTCCAGCGCCGTCTCGATGAATCGATCTGGTGTGCGGCCCGGAGTGCCGGTGCGGCATGGCGCTGCGTGTCGCCCTGCCTGCTGCGCTCCTCGCGCCCGCCGCAGGTGACCGCGTGAGCGGCAAGTCGCCGCGCCAGCCCGGCACCAAGCGCCACCGATGGGTGAAGGTCCGCCTGCACGTCTACATCTGCCGGCAGTGCGGCTGCGGCAGCGTCAACGCCCAGGGCGCGAAGGGCGAGTGGTTCACGACGTACCACAAGCCGGACGGCACCAGCGAAGTCGCGCGCCACGTGCCGGCGTGCGAGCCGGGTGCGTGCACGGCCACCTACATCAAGCGCTACGAGAGCGCGATTGTGTGCGCGAGTTCAAGCCGGACGCCCGTTAAGGCTCCGGCCAGCACACATGCCCCGTGATGTTCCAGTTCACGCGTGCCACGCAATCCCGCGCGGCCCGCCCCACCCGAAGCACGAAGGAGTAACCGATGGAAGACGAACAGCCGGAAGGCACCGCCGAAGAGACCAAGCCGGTCGAAGAAGAGCAGCCCACGACCGACCAGGGCGACGGCGCCACCAAGGAGCCGGCGGCCGACGACACCGCGCTCGACGCGTAAACAGCTCCGCCCGCCGCGCCCGCACGGCCCCTCCAACGTGCGCATGTGGCTGACTTTGCCGGTAGGAAAGAAACCGGTAGCAAACGCGGCTCGGCAGCGTGACAGCCGGAGAGACGGCAAACCCGAGGGAGGCCCCTGTGCACACGTCAGAAGCCGACGCCGCCACGCCCAGCGCACCGACGCCGAAGCCCAAATGGGCCTTCGCGCGCGAGTCGTTCGCGTGCGGCCGCTGCGAGGACGTGATCGGCCAGGGCGAGGCCTATCGCGTGTCCACCAACCCGCGCCGCTTCGGCCTTTGCGCGTCGTGCTCGATCGCCCTGGACGGCGCCGAGCAGCCGGCGCATATCGAGGACCGGAGCCGCATCGAAGAACTGAACGATGAGTTACTGGTGCGCCAGGCGAGCAGTCGGCGATCCGGCGAGTTCGCGCGGTTCACCACGCCCGGCGCTCGGGCCGCATGGAAGCGCCTGGCGAAGCCGAAGCCCAGTCCAGCCACGCCGCTCACCCCCGGCTCGCAGCCCTATGCCGACCCGCGCGGGCAGGGCCGTAATCGTCACGGCGTCGCGAAGGCGATGCGCAAGAACATCGAGCAGGTCGATCTGGACTGGCGCCAACGCCGGAGTGGGGAGCGCGACGAATGACCGCCGACTGGATCATGACCTCGCGCGGCCGGATGTTCTACCCGCTCGAACCTCGCGCCGAGGACGTCGACATCCGCGACATCGCCCACGCCCTGGGCGCCGTCAACCGCTTCAACGGCCACACCAGTGAGCCCTACTCGGTGGCGCAGCACTCCATCCTGGTCAGCCTGCAGTTCGATGGCGACGGGCCGGACATGGCGCTGCTGGCGCTCCTGCACGACGCCAGCGAGGCCTACCTGTGCGACGTGCCGCGGCCGCTGAAGCAGACGCCGGCGTTCGCGTCGTATCGCGAGGCCGAGGCGCGCCTCGAGGCGGTGATCTTCGACGTCTTCGGCCTCAGTGAGCTGGCGCAGTCACCCGACGCCGTCGCCAGGTTGAAGGCGGTCGATCGGCGGATGCTGCGCACCGAGCAGGCGCAGCTGATGCCGCCGCCGGCCGCGGGCGAAGTGCGAGACGACGGCGCGCCGTTCAACGTGCTGATCGACCCGTGGGACGCCCGCACGTCCACGCTGTCGTTCTTGCTCCGGTTCCACACACTGTCCTTGGCGCGAGGGCTTCCCAAGTCAATGAAGGACGCCATGGTCGCGGCCCCGGCGTACGGCTGGCCATTATGAGCAGCCTCTTCGGCGAACCCAAGGTCGACATGACCCGCGGCCCCGTGGCCTCGTCCGGTGCGTCACCGAGTGGCGTGAGCTGGGACAAGGGCAGCGAGGCCCCGATCAGCGGTAGCACGCCCGCCGCCCGGCACGCCAGCGCCACGGGCGCCATGGCTGCCACGCCGCACACAGGTACCCGCGCCAAACGGCTGATGCAGCTGTTCCTGAGCCAGGGGCAACTCACCATCGCGTCGGCCGCCGAGCTGCTTGGGATCAAGGAGGGCAGCGTGACGGGTCCCTGGCGGCGCCTGGAGCGCGACCTCGGGTGGATTGAAGGCACGGGCACGTTCTACACCTACGCCCTCGCCAACGGCCGCCCGATTCGCCGCGAGTATCACCGGCTCACCGCCGCCGGCCGGGCGGTGGCCATCGATCTTGGCGGTCAGCAAGGTGGCCGCCGATGAGCAAGCCCGACATCATCGTCGATAAGGTCAAGTGGGACGGCACGAAGGTGCGCCTCGAGGACCTACTAGATACCGAGGCCATCGCGCAGGTCAAGAAGATCAAGGCCCTCACGGCCGCGCACG
>CAYHCX010000022.1:47992-50169 GCA_964355095.1 uncultured Acidobacterium sp. | reverse complement strand
TCGCGCACGGGGTTCAACGACACCACGTGCGCGCCGCGCCGGGTCAAATCGGTCAGCAGCCGGTCGGGCTCGGCGTCGGGCGCCAGGTGCAGCATGACGTGCCCGTCGCTGAGCGGCGTGACAAGGCGCGCCAGCCGATCGAGCTCCGGCCGCAGCGCGTCACCGACGCGGGCCAGCACCAGCTCCCACCCCTTCAACTCGAACGCCAGGATCTCCGACAGCGGACCGGAGGCAACCAGCCGCCCCTGCACCAGCACGCCGACGCGGGTGCACAGCGTTTCCGCATCCGGCAGGATGTGCGAGCTGAAGAACACGGTGCAGCCGCGGGCCCGCAACCCCAGGATGAGGTCGCGCACCTGACGACGGCCCAGGGGATCGAGGCCGGACATCGGCTCGTCCAGGAACACCACTTCCGGATCGTTGATCAACGCTTGCGCCAGGCCGACACGCTGAATCATGCCCTTCGAGAACCGGCGGAGTCGCATCCGCCGCTCCGCGCCGATGCCGACGTCATCGAGCACGCGCGACACCCGGGTGCCGACCTCGGCGCCGCGATAGCCAAACAGCCGCGCGAAGTACGAGAGCAGTTCTTCGGCGGTCAGGTAGTCGTAGTAGTAGGGGTTCTCGGCGAGAAAGCCGACGCGTCGGCGCACGGCGATGTCGCCCGCCGGCTGCCCCAGGATGCGGGCGCCGCCGGCGGTGGGATACAGCAGCTGCATCAGCAGCTTGATCGTCGTGCTCTTGCCGGCGCCATTCGGACCGAGGAACCCGAACACTTCCCCGGCCTCGACCGTCAGCGTGAGGCGGTCGAGCGCGCGATAGGGACGGGGGCGCCAGAACCCGACGGAAAAATCCTTGGTCAGCCCCTCGGTCTCGATCGCGGCGGCCATTACTTACCGCTGGTGACCCGCCGCAGCTCCCACGCGATGGCCGCGTCGAAGAATTCCGCCCGCAGGCCGGGCAGCCGCAGGCCGTTCATGAAGAACGTGGGCGTCCCCGACACCTTCAGTTGCGCGCCCTGGGCGATGTCGCCCTTCACGAGTTCGAGCGTGGCGGCGAACCGCGCGTCGAAGCCGGTTACGCCGCCGACGGTCGCGGCCGCGGCCTTGACGCCCTCGGGCGTGAGCGTGGACTGGTTGGCGAACAGCCAGTCTTCCATCGCCTCGGCCTTCCCCTTCTCGCGCGCCAGGCGCACCGCCACGGCGGCATCACACGAGGACGGGTGCAGATCCTGGCTGACGGAACTGTTGCACTGCCGCTCGAGCGGATAGTCGCGCATCACCAACCGGACCTTGCCGGGCTGCTGCTTCGCCCACTTGGCCAGCACCGGCTTGTACTCCATGAACGTCTGCCCGCACGGCGGGCACTGGTAGTCGTTGAACTTCACGATCACGACGGCCGCACCGTCGTTCGGCACCAGCACGGGCACCCGCGGCTGCTGGGCCAGATACTGTTCGAGCTGCGCAATCTGGTCGGCGCTGGGCGCCGGGCCGGCGGCCGCTTGTTCCGCGCCGGGCTCGCCGGGCTCGGCCGAGACGGCGGTGGCCGCCTGGGTCGGGAACCACGCCACCGCGGCGCCCGCCGCGAGCACAAAGGCCGCCGCGGCGGCCAGGGCGGACGGCGTGCGGAACAGCAGCCGCAGATCACCAAGAGCACGAATGGGGAGACTGGTCATGGGGTACCTGGTGGCCGATCCCGAGAGCAGGAACAGCCCGATGATGGCCACGTATGTGCCCGCGCACAACACGCAGACCGCGTGGAGGATGACAAACGACGCATAGGCAAGATAGAGGGCCACGGCGAGGCCAATGGTCGAGGCCGCAAACACATAACCCGCGAGATTCCCGGACGCGGTGGCCGACCGGGAACACAGGACGACGAGGCCGATTACGAACACGAAGAAGATCACGCCGAACACCGCCACCGGCACGCCGCCGACGGAGCCGTAGCGGCTCGAGTAGGCCTCGGTGCAACTGAACGTCGCGTTGACGTCGCAGAAACTGGCGTAGGTGGGATCGTTTATGAGCTGGTAGTGCACAAAGGCGGAGGCCGAAGACGCCACCAATCCGATGAGCGCGAACACCAGGAAACCGGTGCTCTTCACGACGGGCTCGGTCGCGGACGCGAGAGACATGGAGAGGATTCTACCCCGTACCCGCCTTCGCCATTATGAGAGC